>NZ_MEGQ01000004.1:88987-94578 GCF_001725585.1 Thiomonas sp. SCN 64-16
TGCAAATCCTGGGGATGCAGCTCGTTACCCATCAAACCGGGCCTGCGGGGCAGAAAGTGCGACGGCTGCTGATCGAGGATGGCGCCAACATTCAAAAAGAGTATTACGTCGCCGTGCTCACCGACCGTGCCACGCAAAAAGTGGCGGTCATGGCGTCGAGCGAAGGCGGCATGGATATCGAGGAAGTGGCCGCCAAGACGCCGGAGAAAATTCTCAAGGTGTTTGTCGATCCGCTGGTTGGCTTGCAGGACGCGCAAGGTCTGGAACTGGTCGCGGGCATCGGCATTCCCGCCGCGTCGCAGCCACAAGCTGTTGCCGTGCTCAAGAAGCTCTACCAGTGCTATATGGACACCGACGCCTCGCTGGTGGAGATCAACCCGCTGATTCTGGAGGGCAACGGCCAGATCAAGGCGCTCGATGCCAAGTTCAACATCGACGACAACGCCCTGTTCCGTCACCCCGAAATCGAGGCGCTGCGCGATCTCGATGAGGAAGACCCGGCCGAGGTGCAGGCGCACAAATTCGACCTCGCCTACATCCAGCTCGACGGCAATATCGGCTGCCTGGTCAACGGCGCCGGGCTGGCGATGGCGACGATGGACACCATCAAGCTGTTCGGCGGCTCGCCCGCCAACTTTCTCGATGTGGGCGGCGGCGCCACCACCGAAAAGGTGACCGAGGCGTTCAAGATCATGCTGCACAACCCCCATGTCAAGGCGATCCTGGTCAACATCTTCGGCGGCATCATGCGCTGCGACACCATCGCCGAAGGCGTGATTGCCGCCTCGCGCACCGTGGGCCTGAGCGTGCCCCTGGTGGTGCGCATGAAGGGCACCAACGAAGAGATCGGGCGCAAGATGCTGGCCGACTCCGGCCTGCCCATCATCAGCGCCAACACCATGGGCGAGGCGGCGCAAGCCGCCGTTCATGCCGCGCAGGCCTGAGCCGCATCCCACAGAACAAGAGGACAACATGGCTATCCTGATCAATCAAGACACCAAGGTCATCACCCAGGGCATCACCGGCAAGACGGGGCAGTTCCATACCCGCATGTGCCGCGACTATGCCAATGGCAAGAACTGCTTCGTCGCCGGTGTCAACCCGAAAAAGGCCGGCGAAGATTTCGAGGGCATTCCCATTTACGGCACCGTGGCCGACGCCAGGGCGGCTACGGGCGCCACAGTCTCCGTCATTTATGTGCCCCCGGCAGGCGCGGCTGCCGCCATCTGGGAGGCGGTGCAAGCCGATCTCGACCTGGTGGTCTGCATCACCGAGGGCATTCCGGTAAAGGACATGCTGCTGGTGCGCAACCGCATGAAGGCCAAGGAGGCGTCCGGTGGCAAGAAAACCCTGTTGCTCGGGCCGAACTGTCCCGGTCTGATCACGCCCGATGAAATCAAGATCGGCATCATGCCCGGACACATTCACCGCAAGGGTCGCATCGGCATCGTCTCGCGCTCGGGCACGCTCACCTATGAGGCGGTGGCGCAGGTCACCGAACTCGGGCTGGGCCAGAGCAGCGCGGTGGGCATCGGTGGCGACCCGATCAACGGTCTCAAGCACATCGACATCATGCGGGCGTTCAACGACGACCCCGATACCGATGCGGTCATCATGATCGGCGAGATCGGCGGCTCTGACGAAGCCGAGGCCGCGCGCTGGTGCAAAGCCCACATGAAAAAACCGGTGGTCGGTTTCATCGCGGGCGTCACCGCGCCTGCAGGCAAGCGCATGGGCCATGCCGGGGCGCTGATCTCCGGCGGGGCCGACACGGCCGATGCCAAGCTCGCCATCATGGAGGAATGTGGCTTTACCGTGACGCGCAATCCGTCTGAAATGGGCAAACTTCTCAAGCAAGTCCTGCGCTGATCCATGCGAACGCCGGGGCTGCCCCCGGTTACAAACGGTATGATGCAAGACAAGTCCCGATGGGACTGCATCGATACCTCCTGGGGCAGCCATCGGCATGGAACACTATCTCACCGTCGAGTTCTTGACGGCCATCGGTCAGATCGTTCTGATCGACATTCTTCTGGGCGGAGACAACGCCGTGGTCATTGCATTGGCCACGCGCAAGCTCCCGTCGCACCAACGCAAGCTCGGCATTCTGTGGGGTACCGCGGGCGCCATCGTGTTGCGGGTGGTGTTGATTTTTTTCGCGCTGACCCTGCTCAAGCTGCCTTTGCTCAAGATTGTCGGTGCGCTGCTGCTGTTTTGGATCGGCATCAAGCTGCTCGCTCCGCAAGAGGAAGAGGGGCACGGCGATGTGCAGGCGGCGGACAAGCTGTGGGCTGCGGTCAAGACCGTGATCATCGCCGACTTCGTGATGAGCCTGGACAACGTCATCGCCATTGCCGGAGCCGCGCAAAACGCCGGGGAGCAGCACAGCATGCTGCTGGTGGTCTTCGGTCTGCTGCTGAGCGTGCCCATCATCGTCTGGGGCAGCCAGTTGGTCATCCGCCTGATGCAGCGCTTTCCGGTGGTGATCACCCTCGGGGCCATGCTGCTGGGCTGGATTGCCGGTGGCCTGCTGGTCACCGATCCCGCAGTGGAGCACTGGGTTGAAGCGCTGCCCTGGGCGGCCTACGCAGAAAAAATTGCTGGGCTGATCGGCGCCATCGTAGTGTGGGCCGTGGCAAAGCTGATTTATCGCCGCCCCTCGGCTTCTGCGGCATGAGCACGATCATGGCCAAAACGCCCAGTTCCAGCCCCGCCCTGCAGTATGAAATGATCAGCCTCACCCATACGGGGCGGGTGCGCGAGCACAACGAAGACGCGGTGGCGTTCGATGCCCTGGCGCAGGTTGCCGTGCTGGCCGATGGCATGGGGGGCTACGCTGCTGGAGAGGTAGCCAGCGGCATGGCGACGGCGCAGATTTGCGCGCGTATTTCCCGCCTGAAGGCTGACTATCCGAAGGTGACTGCGCTCGATCTGTCCACCGAACTTCGTTTTGCGGTGCGCCATGTCAACGCCGAGATTCTGCGGGCCGCGCGCAGCAATGCGCAGTATGCCGGGATGGGCGCCACGCTGGTTGCCGTGGCGTTTACTGGAAATGTGGCGGTGATCGCCCATGCAGGGGATTCTCGCGCGTATTTGCTGCGGCAGAATCAACTGCGCCTGCTCACGCACGACCACTCGGCCCTGCAGGAGCAGATCGACATGGGGCTGATTCTGCCCGAGGACGCGGAAACGATAGGCGGCAAAAATCTGGTGACGCGGGCGCTAGGCGTGGATGCCCGACTCGACCCGGATGTCGCCATGCATCCCATGATGGCGGGGGATTTGTTGCTTCTGTGTTCGGATGGCTTGAACGATATGTTGACAGATGCCAAAATTGAAAACATATTGCGGCAATATGCTGAACATCCTGCGGCGGCTGCGCGCCAGCTGGTGGATGACGCTAATGTGGCTGGTGGGCGCGACAATGTTTCCGTCATTCTGGTGACTGTGCGCTGACTCAGCCGATGCGTTTTTCTATTCTGATCTGACTCATTAAACGGACTTCAAATCGTGGCCAAACTCGTGATTACCCTGGATGGCAAAGTTTTGAAAGAGGTCGTGCTCAGCAAAGACCGCACGACGCTAGGGCGTCGTCCGTACAACGATGTGGTCATCGACAACCTGGCGGTCAGCGGTGAGCACGCCGTGTTGCTGCGCGATAGCGGAACGGATGCCGAGAGCTACACCATTCAAGACCTAGGCAGCACCAACGGCACCTATCTGAACGGCGCGCCCATCAAGTCCAGCCCCTTCCGCGAAGGCGACACGGTCGATATCGGCAAGTACAGCCTGCGGCTGTTGTCCGATACGCGTCAGACCACCTTCGGCCCGTCACGTTTTGGCGCCACTACCGGGTTTGGCAATTCCCGTTTCGGTAATTCGGGTTTTTCGGATTCGCGCACCCGGGCGGGAGATGCCGAGCGCAGCTACAAGATCAAGGTGCTCAGCGGGGATGCGGCGGGGCGGGAAATTCTGCTCAGCAAGGAGCAGACCACCTTCGGCCAGCGCGGCACCCTGGTGGTCAGCGTGATGCACAAACCGCGCGGCTACGAACTGGTGCAGGTCGAAGGCGAAAAGCGGGCGCAGGTCAATGGCGTCTCGCTCGGCCTCATGCCGGTGGTGCTGCGCTCCGGCGATGTGATCAACCTCACCGGCATTCAGTTGCAGTTTCTGCAGGTCTGAGCACTGCTTGGCTTTGGGGAGCGCTCAAAGCAAAACGCCCGCAAAGCCTTCGGTCGATGCGGGCGTTTTTCTGCAGCGGGCTGTTTAGCGGGGCACGCGCATGACCTTGAGCATATTGGTGCCACCCGCCGTGCCGATCGGCTCGCCGCAGGTGATGGCGTAGCTGTCGCCGGAGGCCACGGCGTTTTTCTCGATCAGCCGGGCTTCGGCCTGGTTGAGCAGAGCGTCGCGGTCGGTGGTGCTGAAGCTCAGCAGCATCGGGCGCACATTGCGATACAGCGCCATGCGTCGCACCGAGGTTTCGCTGCGCGACAGGGCATAAATCGGCACATTGACACGGTGGCGGCTCATCCACAGCGCGGTGGAGCCTGATTCGGTCAGCGCCACAATGGCCTTGCAGCCGAGATGGTGCGCGGTGAACAGCGCGGCCATGGCGATCGACTGGTCGATGCGAGTGAACTGCTTGTTGACGAAGTCGTGTTCGAGCTTGACCTCTTCGTAGGTTTCCGCCGCCTCGCAGATGCTGGCCATCGCCTCGACCGTCTCCACCGGGTACTTGCCGGCCGCCGTTTCCGCCGACAGCATGACCGCGTCGGTGCCGTCGAGCACCGCATTGGCGACGTCGGACACTTCGGCGCGGGTGGGCACGGCGTTGACGATCATCGACTCCATCATCTGCGTGGCGGTGATCACCACACGATCCATTTCGCGCGCCATGCGGATCATGCGTTTTTGCAGCGCGGGCACGGCGGGATTGCCGACTTCCACTGCGAGGTCGCCCCGCGCCACCATGATGCCGTCGGAGGCTCGCAGAATTTCCGCCAACGCCGGAATCGCCTCGACCCGCTCGATCTTGGCGATGAGCGCGGGCTTGTGGTGGTAGGGCTCGCCAGCGACGTTGGCGAGTTGCCGCGCCAACTCCATGTCGGTGGCGTTTTTGGGAAAGGACACGGCCAGATAGTCGGCCTGGAAGGACATCGCGGTACGAATGTCCTCCATGTCCTTGGCGGTGAGGGCCGGGGCCGACAGACCGCCGCCCTGCTTGTTGATGCCCTTGTTGTTCGACAGTTCGCCGCCGATGGTGACGACGGTGTGGATTTGTTCCCCGCTCACTCTCTCGACGGTAAGCACGATGAGGCCGTCGTTGAGCAGCAGACGGTCGCCCGCGTGCACGTCGCGCGGCAGGTCTTTGTAGTCCAGGCCGCAGCGGGTTTCATCGCCGACTTCGCAGGTGGCGTCGAGCGTGAATTTCTGTCCGGGTTGCAGCATGACCTTGCCGTCCTTGAACCGGCCGACCCGAATTTTCGGGCCTTGCAGATCGGCCATGATGGCAACGGACTTGCCCAGGCGGGTGGCCGTTTCGCGGATGAGTTGGGCGCGGTCGATATGGTCTTGCGACTTGCCATGAG
>NZ_MEGQ01000005.1:0-79254 GCF_001725585.1 Thiomonas sp. SCN 64-16
GTGCGCCACTTCGGGTCGGGTGGCGAGCAGGGCGTCGTCGAGTTGCGGGGTGAACGTGCTGGGCGTCGGCGCGGGCGTGGGCTGGCGGGTGAGCGGCAGGGCGGCGGCCTGCCAGGCGGTCATGCCGCCGTTGAGAATGGCAAGATGCTTCAGTCCCAGCCATTTGAGCGTCCAGTAAACGCGGGCGGGCGCGCCGAAATCGCTGGGGTCATCCCCGCTGGCGACGAGCACTACGGGTGTTTCGGCGTTCAGGCCCAGTCGCCGGACGAGAGCGGTGAACCGAGGCAGCGGCAGGAGCTGGCCCGGATTGCTGGAGGGGCCACGCCAGTCGGCATAGGGAGCGGCAAGTGCTCCGGGAATGTGCGCCACGTTGGCCGCTGCCGCATCGTCGCGAAGGTCGATGATGCGCACCTGCGTAGGTTGAGTGGCCAGGGCTTGCGCCGAGATCAGCGGGCCGAAAGTCTGCGCCGTGCCCGGCGCGGATGGCGCGGATGGCGCTGCGCTGACGCCTTGTTGCAAGGCCCAGGCGGCGAGCAGCCAGCCCAGGGCGCAGATGCGGCACAGACGTGACCAGGCGGAACGGCGAGGGGGGTGAAGAGAAGAAGGGGCGGGGGACGGCGTGTTCATGCACCGCATTCTGGAAGTCCGGCGGCGAAAACGGAAATACAGAGTTGTCATGCGCATCCAACCGCAGGGCATATGAGATCAGCCCGCCGGACCATGCGCTCTGCGCAGTGCTAACCTGTTTTCTCATACCCATCGCAGAGTGGAACCCATCATGCACGCCCCAAGCCATCCAGACCGGGTTACGCATCCGGCGCCTGAAGTTCGTCATGGCTGACCCCGACCAGGCGGATCGCCCCAGCGCAGAATGGATCGACCAGTTGCCAGCCTGTGTAGCGATGCTGGTGGGCGATACCGTGCGTTACGCCAACCCCGCGGCGCTGCGGCTGTTGCGGGCGCGCCAGCCGTCCGACGTCATCGGGCGTGAGGTCGATGTTTTCATTCACCCGCTCGACCTGCACCGCGCGCTAGCGCGGCTGCGTCACGCCGAGGGTGGCGGCATCAACCCGGTCACTGAAATTCGCGCCTACACCTGCGACGGCCAGCCGCTAATGCTGGCCATGAGCAGCGCCATCGTGGTGGTGGACGATGAACGCGCGGTGCTGGCGACCTTTCTCGACATGACCGAGCGCGCCGCGATGGAGCAGCGCCTGCGCCAGACCGACGAAGATTTCCAGCGCATGATGAACACCATGCAGGATGTGTTCTACCGCACCGATGCGCAGGGCATTACCCGCTACGTCTGCCCGGCGGTGAAAAACGTGCTGGGCTACACCGCCGAGGAAATCATCGGCCTGCCCGCTGCGGCCTTCTATCCCGACTTGTCAGAGCGCGACGCCCTGGTGGCCGAGATCCGCAAGCACGGTGCGGTGCATGATTTTCCGGGGCGCATGCGGCGCAAGGACGGGGTGATCATCGACATCTCCATCAGCACCCAGGCCTTGCGCGACGAGCAGGGCAACTACGCCGGGGTCGAAGGCATCTGGCGCGACATCAGCGAGCGCAAGGCGCTGGAGCGTCGGCTCGAACATCTGGCGACCTTCGACAGCCTGACCGGCATCCACAACCGCTCCAGCATTCTGGGCATTCTCGAGCGGTTGTTGCAGCGCAGGGCGCCGCTGTCGGTGCTGTTGCTCGATCTCGACTATTTCAAGCGTATCAACGATGGATTCGGCCACGCCGCGGGCGACCGGGTGCTGTGTCGCTTCGTCCGGATCATCGAGGGCGAAAAGCGCAGCCGCGACTTTTTCGGACGGCTGGGCGGCGAGGAGTTTCTGTTGATTCTCGACGGCGCGGATGAGGCCGAGGCGGGGCAGATCGCCGAGCGTCTGCGCGCTTCGGTCAGCGCCGAGGCCATCGCCTTGGCCGAGGGCGAGGCGGTGGCGCTCACCGTCAGCATCGGCATGACCCAGTCGCGCCCGGGCGATCAGCGCACCGCCGATGTGCTGGTGCGCGCCGACCGAGCGCTCTACCGCGCCAAGCAGATGGGGCGCAACTGCGTGTGCGGCGAATCGTCCCAAGGGGGCGCCTAAGAAACACGCCGGGCCGCCCCAAGTGTTTCGTTGCCCCCTGGGGGAGAGCCGCGTGCAGCGCGGCTTTCGGGGGGGCTAATATTCGTTTTTCACCCCGCCGGCCAGGGCGACAAAGGCCCGCGCGGCGACGGCCACGAACGGCCGCAGCCACCACGGCGCCCGCGTGCGCAGACGGTCGGGCGTGTTGATGGGCAGCGACTGCGCGATCTGGCTTTCGATATGCGCGCCCAGTTCCAGCGCGAAGGCGCGGTCGAGCACGGCGAGATTGGCTTCGAGATTGACCAGCAGCGATAGCGGGTCGATGTTGGAGCTGCCGACCGTGGCCCAGTCGGCATCGACCACGGCGACCTTGGCGTGCAGATAGGCGGGGGTGTATTCATAGATATGCACCCCGGCGCGCAGCATTTCGCCGTAGAGCGCGCGCGCCGCCCACGCCGCCATGCGGTAATCGATACGGCCTTGCAGCAGCAGCTCGACGCGCACGCCGCGTGCCGCCGCATTTTTCAGCGCCTGGCGAAACTCCAGCCCCGGATAGAAGTAGGGGCTGACGATGAGCACGCGGTTGTGGGCGCGGTTGATGGCGCGGATGTAGCTGTGCTCGATGGCGCGGCGCTGCGAGAAGTTGTCGCGCACCACCAACGCGGCCAGGCTTTGCGCGAGGGTCTGCGGAGTGGGGCGGGGTGCGGGTGTGCGGGGCGCGGCCGCTGTGGCGCTGCTGGGCGGCAGTGGCGCGCCGTCTTCGTCGGCCACGGGCATGTCGCTGCCCCAGTCCAGCAGTTCCTGCCAGTAGGCGCGGCGGTTGGGTGAGGTGTCGAACACGCCGGGGCCGGGCAGTTTGCGCAGGCGGCGCTGCAGGCTGCCGGTGAGCACGGTGCGCAGCCATAGTCGCTGCATCACCCACTGCGTCTGGCGCGCGAGATGGCCGTGGTATTGCACCGCATAGTCGAGCCGGGGCTGCGCGCTCCAGCCATGGTGAATATCGAGTCGGTCGTCGATGAGGTTGATGCCGCCGATGAAGGCGGTGTGCGCGTCCACCACGCACAGCTTGCGGTGCAGCCGCCGCCAGCGTCCGCGCTGCACCACATCGAGCCATTTGCGCCAGGGACGAAACACCATGAACTCCACCCCGGCTTCGGTGAAGAGGCCGGAGAGCGCCTCGACACTGCGGCTCGAACCCAGCCCGTCCACCAGCACCCGCACCTGCACGCCGCGCCGCGCGGCGTCGCACAGCGCGCTGGCCAGAGTCATCGCGGCCTCGTCGGTATGAAAAATGTAGGTCTGCAGCCAGATGCTTTCGCGGGCCTGTTCGATGGCCTGTTGCATGGCCGGGAATAGCGCGCTGCCGTAGGGCAGCAGCCGCGGGGCGGCGCCGCCGGTCCAGCGCAGCGGTTCATCGAGAGGGTGGGGCAGCGAGTCGGCTTGCAAGGACGGGGCAGGCAAGGGGCTGCGCTCGGGCTACGCGCTCACGCGGCGATGGGCGCGGACGCAGCGGCGGCCGGGTCGTGCAGGGGCGACTCGGGGCAGTCTGGCTGGTCGCAGCGCAGCGAGGCCAGCAGCGGCGCGTGGTCGGACAGCCGCGCCCAGGCGCGACCCCAGCCCAGACCGATTTCGCTGGCACTGAAGGCCCGGGCGTAGATGCGGTCGAGCGGCATCAGCGGCAGCCGCGCGGGATAGGTGCGCACGCGCTTGCGCCACGAGGTCTTGCCATTGGTCTTGAGTGGCGGCTCGCTCACATCGACCAGGCCTTGCTGCAGCAGTTGCGGGCCGATGCGGCCGTGCCAGTCGTTGAAATCGCCCGCGACGATGAGCGCCGCCTGCGCGGGCACCCGCGCCGCGATGTAGTCGAGCAGGCGATCGGTCTGGCGCTGTCGGCTGGCGGCAAACAGCCCGAAATGCACCACGATGCAGTGCAGCGGCCCGCCCTTGGGCAGCGCCACCTGCACATGCAGCAGGCCGCGTTGCTCGAAGCGGTGGTCCGATACATCGCAGTGGGCGATGTCGATGATGGGATAGCGCGAGAGCAGCGCATTGCCATGTTCGCCATGCCGGGTGCAGGCATTGGTGCGGTAGGCCGCGTGCATGTTCAGCGCCTGCGCCAGAAAGTCGTGCTGCGGCAGCGCGGGCCAACCGCTCAGTCGGCGCGCGTTGCGCTGATGCAAAAACTGCACCTCCTGTAGAAAAACCAGATCGGGCTCAAGCCCCTGCAGCGCCGTCTGCAACTCCAGAATGCTGGCGCGCTTGGCCGGGCCGTGGCCGAGCACGCCTTTGTGGATGTTGTAGGAGGCGACGCGCAGTTCCATGACCGGGCCTGTTCAGCGCGAAGGAAAGCGCCGCGGCAACTGGCGGATCGCGTCGGCGTTCGAGGCCGAAAAGCAGCGCTTGGCCGCCTCCTGCCACGGCAGCCAGGCCCATGCGCGGTGTTCGCGTGCGGCCAGGGTGACGGGAGTGCCTGCGGGCACTTCGAGGCTGAACACATGCTCGGTGTTTTTCCAGATGCCCGCCGGGTAGCGATGCCGCCACAGCGGATAGATTTCGTACACATTGGCCAGCCGCCAATCGCGCAGCGCGGATGACGGCACGGCGCTGCCGCCTACCTGGATGCCGGTTTCTTCGGCCACTTCGCGCAGGGCGGTGTCCATCAGGGGTTCGCCAGGGGCGTCGATGCTGCCCGTCACGCTTTGCCAGAAGCCGGGCTGCAGCGCGCGCTCGATCAGCAGCACATCGAGTACGGGAGTGTGAATCACCACCAGCACCGAGACCGGAATCTTGCGTCCGGTCTCGGACGGGGAGAAGGGGGACTGAGTCGTTGCATCCATGACCCGCATCTTAAGGAAGTCAGGCTGCAAACGCTTGCTTGCCGCGCCCTCGTTTCTTGCGACCTTTGCGCAAGACAAAAACCCAAGCCCCGGCGGGCAGGGGCTTGGGTCTTCAGGCAACGGGGAGTTCCCGTTGATGAATTACAGCGTCTTCTTGGAGAAGTACCAGTCGGTCACTTCCATGCCCAGGGAAGCGCCCTTGGCCACGCGCTCTTCAGCGGCGGCGGAGGTCTTCGGCGGGGGCACGATGACCTTGTCGCCCGGGCACCAGGCTTCCGGCGTGGCCACGCCGTGCTTGTCGCTGGTCTGCAAGGCTTGCAGCAGACGCACGAACTCGTTGATCGAGCGGCCGTTGCTCATCGGGTAGTACACCATGGCGCGCAGGATGCCGTTGGGGTCGATGAAGAAGGTGGCGCGCACGGCCTGGGTGTCGGCGGCGCCGGGGTGGATCATGCCGTAAGCACGGGCCACGTCCATCTTCAGGTCTTCGATGATGGGGAAGGGAATGTCCACGCCGAAGTGCTGCTTGATCGAACGCACCCAGGCCAGGTGGGCGAAGATCGAGTCGATCGACAGGCCGAGCAGCTCGCAGTTCATCGACTTGAAGGTCTCGGCTTCACGGGCGAAGCCCATGAACTCGGTGGTGCACACCGGGGTGAAGTCGGCGGGGTGCGAGAACAGGATCAGCCACTTGCCCTTGTAGTCGGCCAGGGTGCGGGTGCCGTGGGTGGTGACGGCGGCGAAATGGGGCGCCGGCTCGTTGAGACGGGGCAGGCCGAAATTTTCAGTGGTTTGTTCCATGGTTGAGGTCCTTGTTGTGGGAAGAAAACATGCGGCGGGTGTGCCGTTGAGAAAGAAGTCTAGGGAAAACCCGAAAATTGATCCAATCGATTGTCACAATCGAACAGTTAGGGAAAACATATAACGAAACTGACGCTCTGAAAAACTGAATGAAAGGCATTGTGCGAGGCCTGATCGACTTGGTTGTGACAGGCCGCTAACCCGCGTTGGCGACGGGGCCTAAATAGCGTGAACAGGCCCTAAGGGAAACACCAATTCCACCCAGGTGCCGCGGCCCGAAGGCGGCGCGGCGCTTTCCGCGGCTTCGTCGGTGGGCGCGCTGGACGGGGTGCGGTCGATGTTGCGGCGCCAGGCGATCTGGCCGCCCAGGGCGCGGGCGCGGATCTGCATGCTGGTCAGGCCATGTCCGGTGGCGGCATGCTGCGGATCGATGCCGATGCCGTCGTCGAAAACGTCCAGCCGCATACGGGTCGCATCGACGATGCTCAGTCGCACTGAAACGCGGCTGGCGCGGGCGTGGCGTATGGCGTTGCTCACCGCCTCTTGCAGCAGGGCGCGCAGGTGGTATTGCTGCGCGGCATCTTGCGGGGGCAGGCGAGCGGCGCTCAGCCCACCGATGAGTGGAGGCGGCCAGTCGAGCGCCATACCGGCTGCGGCCAGACGTTGCGCGGTTTCCGAGCGGATGTCGGCGGCGAACTCTTCCCACGGCTGCACCGCCTGCCGCAGCCCGCGCACGATGGCGCGTAACTGGTCGATGGTGGTCATCAGCATGGCCTGCTCGCGCTCGCCGTGCACCAGATGGCGCAGGGTGAGCAGCTTGGCGCCGATGTCGTCGTGAAGATCGCTGGCGATGCGGTCGCGCTCTTGCTGCACGCCGGTCTCCAGCGCGTCGCGGCCCGCCGCGGCCTGGTTGAACAGGGTCACGAGCGAGGTGGCCAGGTCGGCGTCGTTCACGGTGAACAGGCGCTGGCCGGCGCTGCGACCCTGCAGACGGCGCGCGGCCAGACCGCCTGCCGGGGCGATGCGCAGCTCCATGCCGTCCTGCGCCAGACCGGGGGCGGTGTCGGCCTCGCTTGGCGGCATCGGCAGGTTGTGCAGCGGCTGGTACAGCCGGTCGAGCAGGCCGAGCCAGCGGCGCTCGCGCTCCAAGGTCTGCGCGGTGAAGGCCACCGAAATGATCTCGGGCAGCAGCTTGTCGATGGGCGGCAACTCGCCCTGCATCATGCGGCCCCACAGCCATTGCCGCATCGGCAAATACAGCAGCCCGGCCAGCAGCAGGGTGAGGATGAGTGACAGGTCGTGGCGCCAGTTCAGCAGCAGCACCAGCAGCATGTCGAGCACGACGATCAGCCCCAGCCCCAGCACCCACAGCAGCAGCCGGTAGGCCCAGCGGTCGAGGTCGAACAGGTGATAGCGCCCGACCCCCAGCGCCAAGCCGAGGTACATGGCGAGAAAAAAACCGAAGGCATAGCCCTGCTGCATCGGCGTGAACACCCCGATCATTCTCGAACCGAAGGTGAAGACGACAAAGGTGAACGCGCCCAGCATGGCCGAGAGCATGAACCAGCGCAGCGCGGCGCGGTCGGCCGCGCGCATGGCGCTGCGCCGCCACTGCACCACGGCCAGCGCCACGGCCAGCAGGATTTCGAGCAGCAGCGGAATGCGCACTCCCCAGCTCACGTTGGGCGCCAGCCGCGCGGCATCCATCGCCCACCAGCCCACCACGATGATGGGCACGGGCCAGAGCCACTTCGCCGCAGCCAGTCGCGCTGGGTACACCAGAAACAGCGCGGCCAACGCGCCGCCGAACCCCAGCGCGCCCAGATGATTGATGGCCGATAGCAACTCGAACAGACCGCCGGGCAGCGCCAGTTCGCGGGTGCTGTAGATCGCGGCCGAGTATGTGTTGGGTAGAAACAGCAGCCCCGAGAGCGCCAGCAGCCGCCCCGGCCAGCCCTTGGGTTTGAGCGCATAGACCCAGGCGCCGACGAGCAGGGCCACGCCGCCGCAGAGCAACTGGAACCAGAACACGAAAGGCAGACTGGCGAGCGGACGGTTGGGTAGGGGTGTGACGGCCTGCTCGAAGACCTGTCCGGCAGGGTCTTGCCAGCTCAGTAGCAGGGGGCGCGCCTGCAGCGCGGCGATCTGCGTTTGACGCTGAAAAAAGCGCTCGACTTCGGCGTAAGTGTCGAAATAGTCAGGCTCTTCGATCAGGTCGCTGGGCTGCAAGGCCACGCGCTGCCCGCCCGCGCTGATCGACAGCAAGCGCGAGCCTTGAGCGATGGCCGCGGCGGGGCCGTTGCGAGCGACATGCAGCACCTCGATGCCCGGGCTGTACGCATCGGCGCGGGACGAAAGGGTGAGCCCCAGCCAGGGTTGATTGAGGGCGATGTACAGCGCCGTGGTGACCCCCGCGAGGGTCAGCAGCAAGGCCGCCATCAAAATGCGGGCAGAACGGGTTTGCGGCATCTGCATGATGGGCGGATTGTCGCCCACCGCGCGCCTGCGGCGTCAATCGGGGCGGGATCGGGTGACGGCGGCTTCGAGCGCGGAGATGAAGCGCGCGGCCACATCGCAGCCGGATTGCTGGGTGATTTCCTGAAAGCAGGTCGGGCTGGTGACGTTGATCTCGGTGAGCTTGTCGCCAATGATGTCGATGCCCACCAGCAGCAGACCGCGTGCGGCCAGCACCGGCCCCAGCGCGCGGGCGATGGCCCAGTCGGTCTCTGAGAGCGGCTGCGCCACGCCCAATCCGCCAGCGGCCAGATTGCCGCGTGTCTCCCCGCCTTGCGGAATGCGCGCCAGGCAATAGGGCACGGGCTCGCCGTCGATGATGAGCACCCGCTTGTCGCCCTGCGCAATGGCGGGCACGAAGCGCTGCGCCATCACGGTGGTGGCGCCAAAGGCGGTGAGGGTTTCGATCACCACGTTGAGGTTGGGATCGGGGCTGCCATCGGCCTGCTGCCGCAGGCGAAAGATGCCCGTGCCGCCCATGCCGTCGAGCGGCTTGAGGATGATGTCGCCATGCTCACCGTAGAACGCCTTGATTTCGGCCGCGCGGCGGCTGACCAGAGTGGGAGTAATGAACTGCGGAAACTCCAGAATGGCGAGCTTTTCCGGGTGGTCGCGCAGCGCCCGGGGGCTGTTGAACACCGCCGCACCTTCGCGCTCGGCCTGCTGCAGCAGATGGGTGGCGTAGAAGTATTCGCTGTCGAAGGGCGGGTCTTTGCGCATGAGCACCGCATCCACCTCGCGCAAGGCCAGTGGGCGCTGGTCGAGCACGCGGTACCAGTCGTGCCCCGACGTGGCCCCGGTGAGTTCGATGCGGCGGCAGACGGCGGTGACTGGCGCTGCAATCTCCCCCTCCCAGCCTCCCCCACTGCGTGGAGGAGGAGCGGGAGGAGCGCTTTCTCCCTCCTGCGCCGTGGAAAGGGTTGGGGTGGAGGCTCCGCCCCTCCAGTGCAGATCGGCGGCTTCGCAAACCCAGAGCACATGGCCGCGCGCCTGCGCCTCGCGCATCATGGCGAAGGTGGTGTCCTTGTAAATCTTGAAGGACGCGATCGGGTCGGCGATGAACAGCAGCTGCATGATGTTGTCGGGCCGAGGCTCAGCCCAGCTCGGTCTCGGGGTCGGTGCGCTCCAGCTCGTAGCTGGCGGCCACCATGGCCAGACGGGCGATGACGCCGTACATATAGAAGCGGTTCGGCCCGTTGGTGCCGGGGGCCGCTTCCGGGTGGGTGACGTTGAACTGTTCCTCGAATGCCAGCGGCACGAAGTGCATGCCGGGGGCGTTGAGATTTTCATCCGGCCCGCGGTCGGCGTGCACGCGGTAGAAGCCGCCGACGACATAGCGGTCCATCATATAAACCACCGGCTCGCACACGGCCTCTTGCAGCCGCTCGACGCTGGGCACGCCTTCCTGAATCAGCACTTCGCTGACTTCCATCCCTTCCTTGACCACGCTCATTTTGTTGCGGGTCTTGCGGTTGAGGTCTTTCACCTCGCTGGGGTCGCGCACGGTCATCACGCCCATGCCGTAGGTGCCCGCGTCGGCCTTGACGATGACAAAGGGCTTTTCCTGAATGCCGTATTCCTTGTACTTCTTGCGCACCTTGGCCAGCACGCTGTCGACCGCTTCGGCCAGACAGTCTTCGCCGTGGCGCTCGTGGAAGTTGACCTTGCCGCATTGGGCGAAGTAGGGGTTGAGCATCCACGGATCGACGCCGATGAGCTTGGCGAATTTTTTCGCCACATCGTCATACGCGTGGAAGTGCTTGGACTTGCGCCGCACGGCCCAGCCGGCATGCAGCGGTGGCAGCAGGTATTGCTCGTGCAGACCCTGCAGGATGGGGGGGATGCCGCCCGACAGATCGTTGTTGAGCAGGATGGTGCAGGGGTCGAAGTCTTTCAGCCCGAGGCGCAGTTTGTTGCGGATCAGCGGCTCCACCACCAGCTCGCCGCCCGACGGCAGCTTGAGGTGCATGGGTTCGGTGACCGTCTCGTCGAGCGACCCGAGACGCACGTTCAGCCCGGCCTGACGGAAGATGCGCATCAGGGTGTGCACGTTTTCGAGGTAGAAGGTGTTGCGGGTGTGGTTCTCGGGAATCACCAGCAGGTTCTTGGCCTCCGGGCAGATTTTCTCGATGGCGGCCATGGCGGCCTGCACCGCCAGCGGCATCATCTCCGGGGAGAGATTGTTGAAGCCGCCGGGATAGAGGTTGGTGTCGACCGGCGCGAGCTTGAAGCCGGCGTTGCGCAGATCGACCGAGCTGTAGAACGGCGGGGTGTGCTCCATCCATTCGAGGCGGAACCAGCGCTCGATGGAGGGCTGCGCCTCCAGGATGCGCTGTTCGAGTTCGAGGACGGGATCGCCCGAGGAGGTGATGAGATGCGGGATCATTGTTCTGTTTGCAAAAGCGGGGACAGCCCCGATTCTTGCAGACGCAGCGCAAACGCGCTGAGCTCCCGCATCTGCCCCGGTTCAGGCGCCGTTCGTCATCCAGCCCCAGCGCTGAAAAATCGCCGCGCCTTGCGGGCTCTGCAAAAAGGCGATGAACTGCTGCGAGGCGGGCAGCTGTTTGCCGCGCGTGGTCGGGGCGATGCCGGTGTCGCGGTAGATGCGGTAAGGCTCTTCCACCGCCACCTGTTCGGCCAGCTTGGGGTTGGAGACCTGCCAGATATTCCAGATCAGCCAGGCGTCGATGTCGGGCTGGTCGATCCAGGCCTGGCGGGCCAGCGCGCTGTTGGCTGGATAGGCGACGATGTTCCTGCGCAGCGCGCGCACGGTGCGGATGTCGCCCAGGCGACCGGCGGCGTCTTCCCAGACCCCGTTCTGTCCGGCGCCGTTGACCACGAGCACCTTGATGCCAGGTTTGAGCAGATCGGTGAAGCCGGTGATGTGCTTGGGGTTGCCCGGGCGCACCAGAATGGAGAGCGGCCGCAGGTAGAGCGCAGTGACGTCGGCACTGTCGAGCTGGCCGTTCATGGCGGTGACGAAGTCGCTCATCATGGTTTCCGATCCGGAATAGATCAGGTCGGCGTTGGCCCGGGCGGCGTCGATCCACTTCGGGGTGGGGCCGGCGGTGACTTCGACCTTGATGCCCGTGGCTTTCTCGAAGGCCGTGGCCGCTTCTTTCATGGCGGGCGCCGGGCCGCCCGGGCCGTACACCTTGAGCGACGGGGCGTTGTCCGCCAGGGCCAGCGGCGTGGCCGAGGCCAGCAGCAAGCCGGCGCCCAGCAGGCTGGTGCGCAGCAGGGCGCGGCGTCCGGCGTCTGGGGTTTGGCCAGCGGTCGGGTTGGGTGAGGTGGGTTGGGTCATGAGCACTCCTGAACGTCGAAAAAAACCCGGTCGATCGACGCCAGAGCGTCGGTCTGCAGGGCGAGGGGAATCGAAAGCTGCGTCGCGAAGTCAGGCTTGCGGCGCGGCAGTGGAACCTGGCAGGGCGGATGGATCGTCGGCGGTGTAGCGCTGATAGAGCACGCGTGCTGCGTCGAGCAATTGGGCGCGGGGCAGATCGCCGGTCAGCGCGTAGCCCCATTGGCGATCCACCCAATAAAAGGTGGACGCCGGTTTTCCGGGCACGATGCGAAATGAAATCTCGGCGGTGGGCTTGGCCATGCCGCGCAGATAGACCGTGACGCGGTGGCCTTGCGCGTCCTGGTACATGAGCTGTGCGGCGGGTTTTCCCGGCATGCCGGGCAGCAGGCGGCCGCCCATGAGCACTAGGCCGCCGGGCAGGGTGTCGGGCGCCACGATGGGTCGCTGCAAGCGGCGCGACAGCCAGGTGGTCAGATCGCTGCCTTCGCGTACTTCCACCGGGCGGCGCGCGTCCGGGGTGTAGACGGCGTAGGCGAGTTCGGCCTGATGCACGAAGTGCTGCATGCCTTCGCTTTCGTTCTGCGCGGTGACCACGGGGCCGTTTTGCTGCAGCGCCTCCCGGGTGGCCAGGCTGCCGGCCGCCGCGCCCACGCCGATCCACAACACCACGGCTGCCGCGCGTACCCAGGGGCGCGCAGGCGGCGCGAGAGGTTGCAACAGGCGCGCGGGCACTGGCTCGTCGAGCATGGGAGCGAGTGCCTCGCGCAGCGCCAGGTTCTGCGCCTGCAGGGCGGCGATTTCCGCGCTCACGGAGCTTCGCGCGCCGTGCGGTGGCACATCGCCATTCAGGGCCAGCCGGGCTTCGTATTCCAAATAGCGCTCAACCTCGGCGCTGCGGGCCGCGTCGAGCTGGCCGTCGGCGTAGGCCATGAGGGTGTCGCGGTCGGGGCGTTGCGGATTCATCCCACACTCCTTTGCCCATCGATGACGCGCAAGGCAGGGCGCTGCGCTCCTTCACCGTTGGTGAGTTGCCAGAGCTGGCTGCGGGCGCGCGACAGGCGCGACATCACCGTGCCGGTGGGCACGCCGAGCGCCTTGGCCGCCTCCGTATAGCTGAGCCCTTCCACGGCCACCAGCAACAACACCTCGCGAAAGGGCACACTGAGGCGCTGGAGGGCGGCCAGCAGTTCGAGGGCTTCGAGGTGCAGCTCTTGCGTTGCGGCTTGCACTGGATGGGCGGCGTCTGGCAGATCGTCCAGGGACTCCGTGGCCTGCGCATTGCGCACGGCGCAGTGATCGACGAACAGGTTGTGCATGATGGAAAACAGCCAGGGCCGCACACTGCCCACCCCGCGCCAGAGCCCCCATTTGTTGACGGCGCGCTCCAGCGTGTCCTGCACCAGATCGTCGGCGTCGGCCATGCGTCCGGCGTGGAGCACGCGGGCATAGCGCCGCAGGTGCGGGATCTGCTCGGTCAGCAGTTGGTGGCGGTCGGCCATGGCGGCGGGAATGGGTGCGTGCGGGCGACGAGAATCAGTATCCGATCAGTATCCGCCTTTGCTGGCGAGCTTGGGGTCGATCTGCCAGATTTCATCGACCAGCTTGCCGCTGCGATAGGTGAGCACGTAGCGCACGGGAATGGCCGTTTTGCCCTGGAACACGACATCGGCCGTGACGGTGGCGCCCTTCGGGTTTGCCGCTTCCTGCAGATGCGTGATCTCGGCCTTGAGCGGGCCGTTGGCCTTGGTGAACTTGGTCCAGGTGGTCTTGATGGTGTCGGCGGCGGCGTAGCGGCCATCCAACGGGCCGCCGACCCATTCGAGCACGGCGTCCGGGCCGTAGCTGGCGGTGATGGCGTCCACGTTGCCTGCGGCAATCGCTTCGATGTGCGCGCGGGCGGCCTCGACGGGAGTGTCGGCGTAAGCCGACGGCGCGATCCAGAGCGCCGAGAGGGCCAGTGCCGCGGCGGCGAGGGTGGGGGTCAAGCGAGTGGCGGGGTTCATCATCAGCTCCGTTTGGGGTGGGGATGCTCCATAGACGGCCCGGCGCGGCGATTATTCCGCTGTCGAAAAAAAACCGCCCCATCGGGGCGGTTGGAACATCCTGGGGACAGGATGAGGAGACGCCTTCGGGTGCTGCGGCTGGCCGCCGCACCGTCCGGAAACTTTGACTCAGAGCACTTGCTCGCCGTGCAGGCTGATGTCCAGACCTTCGCGTTCCTGCTCTTCGGTGACGCGCAGGCCGATGACCCTGTCGATGACTTTGAGGATGATGAAGGTGACGATGGCGTCGTAGACGATGGTGAAGCCCACGCCCTTGGCCTGGATCAGGATCTGGGCCATATTGCCTTCCAGGGCGCCGGCGGTGCCGCCGATGGCCTTGACCGCGAACACGCCGGTGAGCATGGCGCCGACGATGCCGCCGATGGCATGCACGCCGAAGGCGTCGAGCGAGTCGTCATAGCCGATCATTTCCTTCATGTAGACCGCAGTCCAGAAGCACACCACGCCAGCGATCAGGCCGATGGCCAGCGCGCCGCCAGGGCCGACAAAGCCGGACGCCGGGGTGATGGCCACCAGGCCGGCAACCGCGCCGGAGGTGATGCCCAGGATGGTGGGTTTGCCGCGGGCAATCCACTCGGCGAACATCCAGCCCAGTGCGGCAGCAGCGGTAGCGATCTGCGTGGCAGCCATGGCCATGCCGGCACGGTCGCTGGCAGCTACGGCGGAACCGGCGTTGAAGCCGAACCAGCCCACCCACAGCAGCGAGGCACCGATCATGGTCAGCACGAGGTTGTGCGGCGGCATGGCTTCCTTGCCGTAGCCGATGCGCTTGCCCATCACCAGCGCAGCCACCAGACCGGCGATACCGGCGTTGATGTGCACCACGGTGCCGCCAGCGTAGTCAAGCACGCCGTCGCCGCCGAGGAAGCCGCCACCCCACACCATGTGAGCGATCGGGGCGTACACGGCCAGCAGCCAGATGCCCATGAACCACAGCAGGGCCGAGAACTTCATGCGGTCTGCAAACGATCCAACGATCAGCGCCGGGGTGATGATGGCGAAGGTCATCTGGAAGGTCATATAAGTCGACTCAGGAATGGTCGGCGCCAACGGGTTGGCCGAATCCAGGTCCATGCCGCCCAGGAAGAATCGGCTCAATCCGCCGATGAACCCATTGCCCGGCGTGAACGCCAGGCTGTAGCCGATGATCATCCACAGCACGGTCACCAGACAGGTGATGGCGAAACTCTGCATCAGCGTGGCGAGCACATTCTTCTTGCGCACCATGCCGCCGTAGAACAGCGCCAGACCGGGAATGGTCATCATCAGCACCAGCGCGGTGGAGGTCAGCATCCAGGCGTTGTCGCCGGAGTTGATGAAGGCGGCCGGATTTGAGGCGGCAGCGGCCGGGGCGGTCTGCGCCCAGGCGCTGCCCATGCCGAGCAGCATCGCGCCGAGCGCTGCGGGAATAGCGAGACTTTTTTTCATGTCGGATTCCTCATGGAGGGAGTCAAAGGGCGTCGCCGCCGGTTTCACCGGTGCGGATGCGAACGACCTGTTCGAGCGCAGAGACGAAGATCTTGCCGTCGCCGATCTTGCCCGTGCGGGCTGCGGTTTCGATCGCTTCGATGGTGCGTTCGACCAGGGCTTGCGGCACGGCCGCCTCGATCTTCACCTTGGGCAGAAAATCGACCACGTATTCCGCGCCGCGGTACAGCTCGGTGTGGCCCTTTTGCCGACCAAAACCCTTGACTTCGGTGACGGTGATGCCCGTCACCCCGATGCCCGACAAGGACTCGCGCACCTCGTCGAGCTTGAACGGCTTGATAATGGCCGTGATCATTTTCATGTGTGGCTCCTTCAGAGGGCCCGAAGGCCCGTGGGATCAGAACGAGTAAACGGCCATCAACTCAAGCGAGCTTTGCTTGGTGGTGGGGGAGCCGTCTTTTTTGGTGAAGATCGCGGTGTCGGACTTGTCTTGGCGCACTTCGGCGGACAGCTTGACGTTTTTCATCGGCGTGTAGTTCACCGCCAGAGTCAGCTCCTTGAGCTTGTTGGCGGTGCCGTTGGTTCCAGAGACCATGCCGTCCTTGTCATCGACGTATTCGCCGCGCGCTGCCACGCCCCATTCGCTCGTCAACGCGTAGGTGGCATACAGCGCCAGGCCGTTGGACTTGCCGGTGCCGGTGCCGCCGCTCGCCAGGGGCACGTCATCCTTGGACAGCAGGTCGACGTTGGCGCCCAGGGTCAGCGCGCTGTTGACATTGAAAGTGCCGACAAGATCAAGCAGTTGCAGCACGCCGTTGGTCGAGCCGCCGAACAGCGGCGACTGGCCGCGGTAGTAGTCCGCCATGTAGGAGAACATGGAGTTCGGGCTACCGCTTGCGCCCAGTTCAATGGTCTTGGAAGTGTTGCTCGGCTGCGGGCTGACCCAGCCGTTGTTCACGCCGCCAATCAGGGTCAGCGCAGGCGACACGGCGTAGCTGGCGCGCACGCCGGTGAGCGAGCCGGGTTCCATGTCCCAGAACAGAATGCTGCGCGACACCGTGGCGTTGCCCATTGGGTTGGTGACCTCAAAGCCGGCCAGCGAGCCGAACTTGCCGCCCATCAGGGTGAGTCCGCCGGTGGCATATTGCACGAAGGCGTTGTTCAGGTAAAACGAGTTGCTGCCGTTCAGTGCCTTGGCGTCGTTGCCGCCGAGCACGGTGACTTGGCCACCGAAACCTGAGCTGGGCAGGTAAGCCACAGTTGCGGCGGCGCCGTTGGCATTGAAGCCATTGGGCTTGGTGTCATAGGCGCGCAGCAGGGTCGACGAGGTGTCGAAGTCGTCGTAAGTGCCATAGACATAGCCGGTAATGCTCAGGTCAGGGGTGGCGGCGAGCACCGCACCCAAGCTGGGAGCGGCAGGCGCTGCGGGGGCGGGGGTGGTTTGTGCCGACGCTGCGCCCGCGGTGCTGGCCAGAACTGCGGCGACGGCCGCGGCGATTGCGATTTTGTTCATCCAAGTTTCTCCTGTGCGTGCTGCCGGGCAAGACGCCCACCATCAAATGCCAGGGAGCATCTGCAGCTTTCGTGCCAGGTTTGTGAGGCGATGTCACATCGTTGTGACTGGTTTGGCGTCCACGGAGAACGGAATTCATGCACCGGTTCAGTGCGGCCGGGAGAATTGGCGCCGCATGGGTGCATTCGGTGGCCGGTCAATCCTTGGCAAGACGCAAGAACGCAATAGCCTGCTGCATGTCGGGCGGGGGAAATCGGTCACAATGCGCACCAGGAGTCATTTCAGGAGTTCCACCATGAACGACAGCTTTCGCCAACGCAATACCGCGTTTTTCGACCAGATCGGCCGCTTGATCGAACAGTCGCCGCTGCACGATGCGCAGCGCAATTTGCGCGCACTGGCGCATTCCGCCGCGGGGCGGCTCGATCTGGTGACGCGCGACGAGTTCGACGCCACCCAGCGCATGCTGCTGGCCGCGCGCCAGCAGATCGATACCCTCGAAGCCCAGGTGCGCGAACTGCAGGCCCGGCTGGACAACGGGTCGCAGAGCGCGCCCGCGTCGCCCGAAGACGCCTGGCGCTGACCCGCGCCCATGTCGCTGGCGCAAGTCGCCAGCCGGGCGCTGCTGGGCATGGAGGCGCCGCCGGTCACGGTGGAGGTGCATCTTTCGCCCGGTTTGCCCGGCTTCACCATCGTCGGGCTGCCCGAGGCCGAGGTGCGCGAGGCACGCGACCGCGTGCGCAGCGCGCTCATCAATAGCGGGCTGGGTTTTCCGTCGAACAAGCGCATCGTCGTCAACCTGGCGCCGGCCGATCTGCCCAAGGAGTCCGGCCGCTTCGATCTGCCCATTGCCATCGGGCTGCTGGCAGCGCAGGGGCTCATCCCGGCGCAGCGTCTGCAAGGGCATACTTTCGCAGGAGAGTTGTCGCTCACCGGGGCGTTGCGCCCTACGCGGGGAGCGCTGGCCATGGCATGTGCGCTTGGGGCGCAAGGGGACGACGAGGCGGCTGAGCCTCGGCTGGTTTTGCCTCAAACCAGTGCTGAAGAGGCGGCTTTGGCGCAAGCCGCGGCTGTTTTTGGTGCGCGTGATCTGCAGGAGGTGGTGGCCTATCTGCTCGAACAGGACGGCGCCGCGCAGCCGGTGATATCTGCCAAGGTTGAGGCCGCGCCTGCCGACGCGCCCGACATGGCCGAAGTGCGCGGCCACAGCGCGGCGAAACGCGCGCTGGAAATCGCCGCCGCCGGGGGACATCATGTGCTGATGGTGGGGCCGCCGGGCAGCGGCAAGTCCATGCTGGCGCAGCGCTTTGCCGGGTTGTTGCCCGCCTTGACCCGTGCGCAGGCGCTGGAGAGTGCGACGGTGCTCAGTCTGGTGGGACGCTTCGATCCGACACAATGGGGGCGACGTTTTGTGCGCAGCCCGCATCACACCGCGTCGGCGGTGGCGCTGGTGGGCGGCGGCGCGGGGACGATCCGGCCCGGCGAAATCAGTCTGGCCACGCAGAATGTTCTTTTCCTCGACGAACTCCCCGAATTCGACCGCGCCGTGCTGGAGAGCCTGCGCGAACCACTGGAGACCGGGCGCATTCATATTTCCCGCGCGGCGCGGCAGGCCGAGTTTCCGGCGCGGTTTCAGCTCATCGCGGCGATGAATCCCTGTCCCTGCGGCTATCTGGGGCATGCCACCAGGGCCTGCCGCTGCACGCCTGACCAGGTATCGCGGTATCAGGGGCGTATCTCCGGCCCCTTGCTCGACCGCATCGACATTCAGGTCGAAGTCGGCGCCATTGCGCCTGACGCGCTGCTGCAGTTGCCGCAAGGCGAAACCAGCGCACAGATCGCCGCTCGTGTGGCCATAGCCGCTGATCGGCAGCAGTCGCGGCAAGGGGCACTCAATGCCCAGTTACAGGGCGCTGAACTCGATGAGCACTGCGCCCTCGACACCGCCGGCAGCGCGTTTCTGAGCCAGGCCATCACCCGGCTGGGGTGGTCTTCGCGTGCGGCGCATCGGGTACTGCGGCTGGCGCGCACCATCGCCGATCTGGCCGGGTCGCAGCGCATCGGTTTGCCTAATCTGGCCGAGGCCATGCAGTTGCGCCGCGCCTTGGCATCGGAGTGATCTGAGCACAAAAAAAAGCCAGGTGCTTTGCGCACCTGGCTGGAAATGCCCGGATCGGGGGGAGAGTCTGTAGAGCAGACTACCGGGCAACTTGGAGGGCCACAGGATCGAGCATGAACTCAAGCCACGTAGCACCAGTTCTGTTCAGGAAAAAAGCAAAAAGTTCAGCCCATTTTGTAACGCTCTATCTTTCCCGTCAATCATCCGCGAACAGTGTGGCGACCCCCCGTAAACAGGCGGTGTTTGGCCGTTAAGAAATAGCGTGGGCAGACTTTATTGAATCGGGTTGAGTCCGCCGTCGGCGCCAATCTGCACACGCTGCCCCACGGGCGGGGCGACCTTGAGCTGCATCGTCTGTACCTGACCGTTGTCCAGGCGGACTTGCACGTTGTAGACAGTCTGCGCATCCACCCGTTTGGCGATTTCGTTGCCCGCGAGGCCGCCGCCGATCGCGCCAGCCACGGTGGCCAGCTTGCGTCCGTCACCGCCGCCGACCTGATTGCCCAGGATGCCGCCGATGAGTCCCCCGGCGATCACGCCCACCGGGTTGGTCTGCTGCGACTGCACCTGCACCGGCGTGACCGCAGTCACCGTGCCGCAGTTATTGCAGACGGGCTGTTGCGGTGCGGCCGGAATAGGCGCGGTTTGCGGTGCAACTTGTTGAGGAGCGAACTGTTGCGGCGCGAAGGTCTGCGGCGCGGCCGTCTGTTGTGCCACGCGGGAGGGTTGCGGGGCGACTACGGGCTGTTTGACCACAGGCTGGGGCGCGGGCGCCTGGGCCGATTCGGCGGCGGACCTTGGGGCGAGGCCTGTTGCCACGACTGGCGCGCTGGCCGGTTGCGACGCAGCGGCCAGTGGTTTGGTGGGGACGGCCACCGCTGAGGCTGCGGCGACTTCGGGTTTGCTGCCCGAGCTATCGCTGAGCTTGTAAAGCACCGCGGCCAGCAAGGCCACGATGACGGCGCCCATGACGAAAACCGCGATCCAGACGCCTTTTCCCGTCGTGGCTGGGCCTTGCGGAGGAATGGATGACATATTGCTCTCCCGTGATTCCGATGAAATGTGTGCGTGGTTAACGCGGCAGACCGCCTATTTGACGACAGCCGCCCGCAGCGCTGCACATCAGTGGCCGCTGGCCTCCAGCGCCTGATCCAGGTCGGCGATCAGGTCTTGCTGATTCTCGATGCCGATGGACAGCCGCACCATGTCCTCGCTCACCCCGGCAGCAGCCAGCTCCTGCGCGTTGAGCTGGCGATGCGTGGTCGTGGCCGGATGGCAGGCCAGCGACTTGCAGTCACCGATGTTGACCAGCCGGGTGAACAGCTTGAGCGCATCCTGAAAACGCGCCCCGGCTTCGCGACCGCCTTTGAGCCCGAAGCTCAGGATGCCCGAGGCGCGTCCCTGCATCAAGCGCTGGGCGACGTCGTGATCGGGATGGTCCACCAGCCCGGCGTAGCGCACCCAGGCCACCCGCGGATGCTTTTGCAGGTGCGTGGCGATGTGCAGCGCGTTGGCGCAGATGCGGTCCATGCGCAGCGGCAGGGTTTCGATGCCTTGCAGAATGAGAAAGGCGTTGAGCGGGGACAGCGCCGCGCCCATATTGCGCAGCGGCACCACGCGGGCGCGGGCGATGAACGCGGCAGCGCCGAACTGCGCTGTGTAGCTCACACCGTGATAGCTCACATCGGGCTCGACCAGCAGCTTGAAGCGGTCGGCGTGCGCGGCCCAGTCGAACTTGCCGGAGTCGACGATGGCTCCGCCCATGCTGTTGCCGTGGCCGCCGAGGTATTTGGTCAGCGCGTGCACCACGATGTCGGCGCCGTGCTCGAACGGACGGCAGAGGTAGGGCGAGGGTACGGTGTTGTCCACGATCAGCGGCACGCCATGGGCGTGCGCCACCGCGGCGAGCGCGCCGATATCGGTGACGTTGCCCAGCGGATTGCCGATGGTTTCGCAAAACACCGCGCGGGTGCGGGCGTCGATCAGCCGGGCGAAGGCATCGGGGTCGCGCGGGTCGGCGAAGCGCACCTCCAGCCCTTGCCGCGGAAAGGTGTGGGCGAACAGGTTGTAGGTGCCGCCATACAAACGGCTGCTGGAGACGATGTTGTCACCCGCCTCGGCCAGGGTTTGAATCGCCGCGGTGATGGCAGCCATGCCCGAGGCCACCGTCAGCGCCGCCACGCCGCCTTCGAGCGCTGCGACGCGCTTTTCCAGCACGTCGTTGGTCGGATTCATCATACGGGTGTAGATATTGCCCGCGACCTTCAGATCGAATAAGTCGGCGCCGTGCTGGGTGTCGTCGAAGGCATACGACACCGTCTGGTAAATGGGTACGGCGACCGAACGGGTCACGGGATCGGGGCTGTAGCCGGCGTGGACGGCCAGGGTTTCGAATTTCATGGGGAGGTCTCCGGTCGATATGGGTCAAAGCCCAATGTGGGTCAAAGCCTAATGGGCATTTGACGCAAATCCAAGGATCGAATCGTTTGAAGCTTATGCCTCTTGATCTGCAGCGACGCGAGGATTCAAGGCCGCCTGCTTGCGCTGCTGCGTCTGGAAGTAGGCCGATGGCGTGGTGCCCAGCGCCTGGCGGAAGGTCTTGATGAAGGCGCTCACACTGTCATACCCCAGAGACAGCGCCACATCCTTCACCGCCCGGCCCGTGGCCAGCCATTCCAGCGCCTGGGTCAGCCGCGCCCATTGACGCCATTGGGCGAAGCTCATGCCGGTTTCCAGCACGAATTTCCGGCTCAGCGAGCGGGCGCTGATGTCGGCCCAGCGCGCCCACTGCTCCAGGGTGCGCGGGCTGGCAATATTGCCCAGCAGGGCGCGGGCGATGCTCAGCAGCCGGGCGTCCTGCGGCCAGGGTAGTTGCAGCGGGCGGGCGGGCGACTGGCGTAATTCATCGAGCAGCACCAGCAGCAGACGCATGCGGGTGAGATCGAGCGGGGCGTCGTGCGGCCAGCTCAGCGCCTTTTGCAGCACCAGCGCCACCAGCGGGTTGACCGGGTAGCTCGTCGGTTCGGCCGGCAGATCACCGCAGAACTGCGGCGTGAGAAAGGCGCCGAAACCCGCGGTCGGCCCGTAAGACTGCACCGCGTGCTCCACGCCGGGCGGCATCCAGCCGATGGTCTGCGAGGGGGAAAGCTGGCGACCCTGCGCGGTTTCAACAATGACCAGACCCTCGGTGAGCAGAAACAGCGTGCCGCGGGCGTGGCAATGGGTCTGCGGGTCCATGGCGAGCTGATTGCGCACATTCACCGCGATCAGCTCGGCGCCGCCCAGGTGATTGATGCGGTCGAGCAACTCGGCCTTGCTGCATTCACCATCAGTGGACGTCGGCGCGGTGTGGGGCATCGTGGCGTTTGTGTGGCGTGTTTGCGATATTCATTGGCATACTAAAGCAACCCGGCCATATCGTCCTCCCCTAGCATCCGCCTCGTTCGTCCCATGCAATCGGGGGAGCGCGCCCGGCAGGAATCGCAAGCGCATCCTAGAATCAGTCGGCTTTTGATCCGCAGCGCCCTGCTCCCGGGCGCATCGCGCGGTGAAAATCGTCAGGTTTTTCTCCCCCCATTGCCTTCCGCCTCTCCGGACCGCCTTATGCAGAATTTGCCCGCGACCCCTCGCGTTTTATGGATTGCCCTTGGCGCCGCCCTGCTTGGCGGCTGCACGACGGTCGGCCCCGATTTCCATACGCCCAAGGCGCCCTCGGTTCAGCAATACACCCGCCATGCCTTGCCCGCGCAGACCGCATCGGCCCCCGGCACGCTGGGCGGGGCGCAGCGCTTCCAGACGGTCGAGCGCATCGCGCCCGACTGGTGGCGGGTCTATGGCTCTTCCCGCCTCGATAGCTTGGTGGACGCGGCGCAGCGCAGCAGCCCGACGCTGGCCGCCGCCGAAGCCACCCTGCGCCAGGCGCAGCAGACTTACCAGGCGCAGGCCGGTTCCACGCTCTATCCCACGGTCAATGGCAAGCTCGGCGCCAACCGCAATCAGACCAATGCGGCGTCTGTCGGACAGAGCAGCAGCGCCACAAACATTTTCAACCTGTACAACGCCAGCATTGCGGTCAATTACAACTTCGACCTGTTCGGCGGCAACCGCCGCGCGCTCGAAGCTCTGGCCGCGCAGGCCGACTATCAGCAGTACCAGCTCCAGGGGGCCAAGCTGACCCTGGCGGCCAATGTGGTCACGGCGGCGTTCACCCAGGCGCAGCTTGGGGCGCAGATCGACGCCACCGAGACCATCCTCAAGGCGCAGCAAAACCAGCTCGATATCGCCCGCAAACGCTTCGCCCTCGGCGCGGCCGCCCGTACCGATGTGCTGACGCTAGAAACTCAGGTGGAGCAGACGCGCGCCAGCGTGCCGCCGCTGCGCAACAAGCTCGAGCAGACCGATCATCTGCTGGCCGTGTTGCTCGGCCAGGCGCCGGGCGCGGCCGATATTCCCCGTTTCACCCTGGCCGACTTCACCTTGCCGCAAACGCTGCCCGTCGTCGTGCCGTCCGCGCTGGTGCAGCAGCGCCCGGACATCCAGGCCAGCCAGGCGCTGTTGCACGCGGCCACGGCCCAGTACGGCGTGGCAGTCTCCAACCTTTATCCGCAGATCAATCTCAGCGCCAGTCTGGGCACTCAGGCGCTCACCATGGGTGCCTTGTTCGGCCCGGGCTCAGCGGTTTGGTCGCTGGCCGGCAGTCTGGCTCAACCCCTGTTCAATGCCGGTTTGAAGGCCGGTGCAAACGCGGCCGAAGCCAGCCTGCAAGCGGCCGGAGCCAACTATCAACAGACCGTGCTGCAAGCCTTGCGCAATGTGGCCGATGCCCTGCGCGCACTCGACAACGACGCGCAGACGCTGCAGGCGCAGGCCGCAGCCGATACGGCAGCGCAAGAGTCGCTCAAGCTCGTCGACCAGCAATACCTGCTGGGCGCCGCCAGCTATCTGCAGTTGCTCACCGCGCAGCAGCAGGCGCAGCAAACCCGCATCGGCCTGATCTCGGCCCAGGCGCAGCGTCTGGCCGACAGCGCGGCGCTCTATCAGGCCATGGGCGGCGGTGTGCTGGATGAGCAGAGCGCCCCAGTCGCCGCTGCGTCGGCCAGCAAGTAAGCCTTCAATATTCCCTCGGCATTCCCGATCAGCCCCCCTACAAAAGCCAGTACACGGAGTTCACAGATGACCAAAGGCACCACCAAGCGCATGATCATCATGCTCATCATCGCCGCCGTCCTGATTGGGGGGATGGTGTGGTTCCAGCACTTCAAGAGCACCATGATTGCCAAGGCGATCAAGGGCATGTCCAACCCGCCGCAGACGGTTTCGACCATCGTGGCGCAGGAGTCATCCTGGCAGCCCACGGTCGAAGCGCTCGGTAATTTGCGCGCCAGCCAGCAGGCCTCGCTCAGTCCGCAAATCGCAGGAGTGGTCACCGCCATTCATTTCCGCTCTGGCGAGAAAGTGCGCGCAGGCCAAGTGCTGGCGCAGATCAACGACGCCCCGCAGCGCGCCCAGCTCGCGCAGCTGCAGGCGCAGGTGGGGCAGTTGCAGGCCCAGCTCAATCTGGCGCAAATCACTCTGGCGCGAGACGAAGCGCAGCTCAAGGTGCAGGCCATCAGCCAGGCCGTGGTTGACACCGACCGTGCCAATGTGACCAGCGTGCAGGCCCAACTCAAGGCGCTGGCCGAGCAGATCAATGCGCAAAAGGCGGTGCTGGCGCAGGCCACTGTCACCGCGCCGTTCGCGGGCGTGCTGGGCATTCGGCAGGTCAACCTCGGCCAATATCTGGCGCCGGGCACGGCGGTGGTCACGCTGCAGGCGCTCGATCCGATGGACATCGACTTCACCGTGCCGCAGAACCAGATCGATCTGGTGCATGTGGGCATGAAGGCGGAGCTCACTACCAACGCGGCGCCCGGCAAAACCTTCGAAGCCAAGGTCATTGCGGTCGAGCCGCAGATCAACACGGCCACGCGCAACCTCACGGTGCGCGCCCGCATTCCCAACCCCAAGGGCGAGTTGCTGCCCGGCGTGTTCGCCACGATACGACTGACCGATGGCGAGCCGCACAACTACATCACCCTGCCTAACGCGGCCGTGGCCTACAACCCGTATGGCGCGACGGTCTTTCTGGTCAAGGATGAAGGCAAGGGCGCCGACGGCAAACCCAAGCTGGTGGCCGAGCAGCGCTTCATCACCACCGGGCTGACGCGCGGAGATCAGGTGGCCGTGCTCAGCGGGCTGAAGGCCGGTGACACCGTGGTGACCGCCGGGCAGCTCAAGCTGCGCAATGGCGTGCCGGTGCTGATCAACAACAGCGTGCAGCCGTCGGACAACCCCAACCCGCAAGTGCCCAATTCCTGAACCGGCTAGAGCGCGATGAACAAGAAATTCACAGACATCTTCATTGATCGTCCGGTACTGGCCATGGTGGTCAGCCTGGTGATTTTGGTGCTCGGCCTGCGCTCGGCGGGCTTGCTGCCGGTGCTGCAATATCCGTACACGCAGAACGCCGTGGTCACCGTCACCACCACCTACCCCGGCGCCGACGCCAATCTGGTGGCCAGTTTCATCACCACGCCGCTGGAAAACGCCATCGCGCAGGCCAACGGCATCGACTACATGACGTCGAGCAGCGTGCAGAGCAGCAGCACCATCACCGCCAACCTGCGGCTGAACTACGACCCCGACAAGGCGCTCACCGAGATCAATACCAAGGTGAACTCGGTGCTCAACCAGCTGCCCGCCGCGGCGCAGAAGCCGGTGCTCACCGTCTCCATCGGGCAGACCATCGACGCCATGTACATCGGCTTTTACAGCGATGTGCTCAAGCCCAATCAGATCACCGACTACATCACCCGTTCGGTGCAGCCCAGGCTGCAGTCGGTCGACGGCGTGCAGACGGCGGAGATTCTGGGCGCCAAGAATTTCGCCCTGCGCGCCTGGCTCGACCCCAACAAACTCGCGGCCTACGGCCTGACTGCCGCCGATGTGTATTCGGCCTTGGCCGCCAACAACTATCTCTCGGCCACGGGCAATACCAAGGGCCAGATGGTGCAGATCAATGTGTCGGCCAACACCGATCTGAAGTCGCTCAGCGGCTTCCGCAATATGGTGGTGAAGACGGTTGACGGCCAGGTGGTGCGGCTCGATCAGGTGGCCAACGTCACCCTCGGCTCGGACGACTACGACAGCTCGGTGGCCTTCGATGGCAAGTCCTCGGTGTTTGTCGGCATTCAGGTGGCGCCCGGCGCCAATCTGCTCGACGTCGTGGCCCGCGTGCGCAAGGTCTTCCCCGATATTCAGCAGCAATTGCCCGCCGGATTGAAGGGGCAGATCGTCTATGACTCGACCAAGTTCGTCACCTCCTCCATCGACGAGGTGATCAAGACGCTGGTCGAAGCCGTGCTCATCGTCACCGCCGTGGTGTTCATCTTCCTCGGTTCGCTGCGCTCGGTCATCATTCCGCTGGTGGCCATCCCGCTGTCGATCGTGGGCACCTTCACCATCATGCTGGCGCTGGGCTACTCGATCAACCTGCTCACCCTGCTATCCATCGTGCTGGCCATCGGATTGGTGGTGGACGACGCCATCATCGTGGTCGAGAACATCAGCCGCCACCTCGAAGAAGGCATGTCGCGGCATGACGCCGCCGTGCGGGCCGCGCGTGAACTGGCCAACCCCATCATCGCCATGACCATCGTGCTCGTGGCGGTGTATGTGCCCATCGGCTTCATGGGCGGCCTCACCGGTGCGCTGTTCACCGAGTTCGCCTTCACCCTGGTGGGCACCGTGGTGATCTCGGCCATCATCGCGCTGACCCTGTCGCCCATGATGTGCTCCAAGCTGCTCAAGGCGCCCGATCCGCAGAGCCATAGCTGGCAAGACCGGCTGGTGCTGTTCCTCGATCACAGCTTCGACCGGCTGCACAACCGCTACGAGCGCACCCTGCACGGCTCGCTCAACTTTCTGCCGGTGACGGCGGTGATGGCGGTCATCATTCTGGGCTCCATCTATTTCCTTTACTCCACCTCGATGTCGGAGCTGGCGCCGCAAGAAGATCAGGGTGTGCTCATCGCCATATCGTTCAACAGCCCGACGGCTACGCTCGACCAGCGCGCGCTCTATGCCAAGCAGGTCTATGACGTGTTCAAGACCTTCCCCGAAACCGACCATGTGTTCCAGCTCAACACCCCCAGCCAAGTGATTGGCGGCATGGTGCTCAAACCGTGGAACGAGCGCACCCGCACGGCCACGCAGATGCAGCCCGAGCTACAGCAAAAGCTCAATCACATCGCCGGCAGCCAGATCGCCGTGTTCCAGCCGCCGCCGCTGCCGGGCTCGCGCGGCCTGCCCATCCAGTTCGTCATCACCACCACCGAACCGGCGGACAAGCTCTACGAGGTGTCGCAGAAATTCCTGCAAGACGCGCTGAAATCCGGCAAGTTCATCTTCCTGCAGTCTGACCTGCGCATCGATCTGCCGCAGACCCGCCTGCACATCGACCGCAATATGGCCGCGCAACTCGGCCTGACCATGCAGGACATCGGCTCGGCGATGTCGGCCATGCTCGGTGGCGGTTACGTCAACTTTTTCGAACTCGACGGCCGCTCCTACAAGGTCATTCCGCAGGTCGCGCAAAAGTACCGCCTCAATGCCAGCCAGCTGCAGCACTACTACATCCGCACGGCCAGCGGGGCGATGGTGCCGCTGTCCACCGTGGTGCACCTGACCTCGAGCGTGCAGCCCGAAACCATCAACCACTTCCAGCAGCTCAACTCGGCCACCATTCAGGGCGTTTCCCTGCCCACCATCGCCCAGGGGCAGGCGCTGGACGATCTGGTGACCCTCGCCAAGCGCACCCTGCCGGTCGGCTATAGCTACGACTTCGCCGGGCCGTCGCGCCAGTTCGAGCAAGAGACCGGCGGGCTGGTGCTGACCTTCGGCTTCGCCATGATCATCATTTTCCTGGCGCTGTCGGCACAGTTCGAGAGCTTCCGCGATCCGGTCATCATTCTGGTGTCGGTGCCCATGGCGATCTCGGGCGCGCTGCTGTTCATCAACCTGGGCATCGGCCACGCCACCCTCAACATCTACACCGAGGTCGGGCTGGTGACGCTGATCGGCTTGATCTCCAAACATGGCATTCTCATCGTCGAGTTCGCCAACAACCTGCAGCGTGAAGGGCGAAGTAAACGCGAAGCCATCGAACACGCCGCAGGCATGCGTCTGCGCCCGATTCTGATGACCACTGCCGCCATGGTGCTGGGTGTCATGCCGCTGATTTTCGCCAGCGGAGCGGGCGCGGTCAGCCGTTTCAACATGGGCCTGGTCATCGCCACCGGCCTGTCCATCGGCACCCTGTTCACGCTGTTCGTCGTGCCTGCGATGTACATGCTGCTCGGCGCCGACCATAGCCACGAGGCCCGCGCCCAGGCGCTGCGTGAAGCGGAGGCGAATGACCCGCTGGCGCATCCGCCCGGCGGCGGCGCCTCTACGGCGCACTGAGCATCATTGAAAAAACCGGCTTTTCGCCGGTTTTTTCTTGCATTCCCAATGGTCTCGCTCTGCCAGAAAAGTCTTTTTGGGGGCGACCGTGATGCAGAGGAGCTCGTGTCACGTTCTCCTGCTGCCGCATGTCATCTCGCGCATCGATCTGTGTGGCTGACGCACAAGACCGTGCGGCTAAAGCGGGCCGAGAACGGCGGCACAGTGCCAAAAGAGTTGCTCTGGACTGAGCCGCAACAACTCGACGCAGCGACTTGATTCAGACCTTGGCAGGCTCCAACGCCTGAATCGCCACCGACTCCAACGGCCGACCGGCTCTGCGTTCCCAATCGGCCTTCTGGTCTTCACCTACCGCGCCGACATTGAAGTATTGCGCCTGCGGGTGGGCGAAATAAAAGCCGCTCACGCTGGCTGCGGGCATCATGGCCCAGCTCTCGGTCAGCGACATGCCGATGTCCTGCGCCTGCAGCGCGGCGAACATCTCCCCTTTCACCGAGTGTTCAGGGCAGGCGGGATAACCCGGCGCCGGGCGGATGCCCCGATACTTCTCGGCGATCAACTCGGCGTTGCTCAGCGATTCTTCGGGCGCATAGGCCCAGAACTCGGTGCGCACGCGCTGGTGCATGCGCTCGGCCAATGCCTCGGCCAAGCGGTCGGCCAGCGACTTGAGCATGATGGCGGAATAGTCGTCGAGGTCGGCGAGGAAGGCTTTCTCCTTCGCTTCCACCCCCAGTCCGGCGGTCACGGCGAACATGCCGATGTAGTCCGCCGCCACGCCCTTGGGCGCGATGAAGTCGGCCAGCGCGCGGTTGGGGCGGGGTACGCCGTCCACCACCGGGCGCTCGGTCTGCTGGCGCAGGCCATGCCACACCATCAACTCGCTGCTGCGGCTCTCGTCGGTATAGAGTGCGATGTCGTCATCGTTCACACTATTGGCCGGCCACAGGCCGATGACGGCATTGGCGGTGAGCCAGCGGCCTTCGATCAGACGCTTGAGCATGCGCTGCGCGTCGCTGTAGACGCGGCGAGCGGATTCGCCCACGATGTCGTCGGTGAGGATGTCGGGAAACTTGCCCGCAAGATCCCAGGTCTGGAAGAAGGGCGCCCAGTCGATGCAGGCCGCGATCTCGGACAGGTCGTAGTTGCGAAACACCCGCCGCCCGATGAACTTGGGCACCGGCGGCGTGTAGCCCGACCAGTCGATTTTGGTTTTGTTGGCGCGGGCGGCGGCCAGCGGCACCAAGGGCGTCACGCGCTTGTTGGCGTGCAGAATGCGCACCTTTTCGTAGTCGGCCTCGATCTCGGCGATATAGGCCGCTGCCTGATCGGACAGCAGGCTCTGCGCCACGCCCACGCTGCGCGAGGCGTCGGGCACATACACCACCGGCCCTTCGTAATGCGGGGAAATTTTCACCGCGGTGTGCACCCGGCTGGTGGTGGCGCCGCCGATGAGCAGGGGCATCTTGCGGCTGCGGAAGTAGTCGTCGCGTTGCATCTCGGCGGCCACATGCTGCATTTCTTCGAGGCTCGGGGTGATGAGGCCGGACAGCCCGATGATGTCCGCGCCTTCTTCACGCGCCTTGGCGAGGATGTCCTTGGCGGGCACCATCACGCCCATGTTCACCACTTCGAAGTTGTTGCACTGGAGCACCACGGTGACGATGTTCTTGCCGATGTCGTGCACGTCGCCCTTCACCGTGGCGATGACGATCTTGCCCTTGGCGCGCACATCGCAACCCGCGGCCTGCATTTCCAGCTTCTCAGCTTCGATGTAGGGCAGCAGATGGGCCACGGCTTGCTTCATCACCCGCGCACTCTTGACGACCTGGGGCAGGAACATCTTGCCCGCGCCGAACAAGTCGCCGACCACGTTCATGCCGTCCATCAGCGGGCCTTCGATGACGTGCAGCGGCCGCCCGCCTTCGGCACGGATGGTCTGCCAGACTTCTTCGGTGTCGTCGACGATGAAGTCGGTAATGCCGTGCACCAGCGCGTGGCTCAGACGCTGGCGCACCGGCAGCTCGCGCCAGGCCAGCCGGGCGGTATCGTCTTTGGCCGCGCCCTTCACCGCTTCGGCCACTTCGAGCAGGCGCTCGGTGGCGTCGGGGCGGCGGTTGAGCACCACGTCTTCCACGCGCTCGCGCAACTCGGGGTCGAGGTCGTCGTAAACGCCCATTTGCCCGGCGTTGACGATGCCCATGTCCATCCCGGCCTGAATGGCGTGATACAGGAACACGGTGTGGATGGCCTCGCGCACCGGCTCGTTGCCGCGGAAGCTAAAACTCACGTTGGACACGCCGCCCGACACCTTGGCACCGGGCAGGTTCTGCTTGATCCAGCGCGTGGCGTTAATGAAATCGACCGCGTAGTTGTTGTGCTCCTCGATGCCGGTGGCGATGGCGAAAATGTTCGGATCGAAAATGATGTCTTCCGCCGGAAACCCCACCTGATCGACCAACAGGCGATAGGCGCGCTCGCAGATCTGCGTCTTGCGCTCGAAAGTGTCGGCCTGCCCCTGCTCATCGAACGCCATGACCACGGTGGCCGCGCCATAGCGGCGCAGCAGCCGCGCCTGGCGGATGAACTCGGCCTCGCCCTCTTTCATGGAGATGGAGTTCACCACCGCCTTGCCCTGCACGCAGCGCAGCCCCGCCTCGATCACGCTCCACTTGGAACTGTCGATCATCACCGGCACACGGGCGATGTCGGGCTCGGAGGCCATGAGGTTGAGAAAGCGCACCATCGCCGCCTTGCTGTCGAGCATGGCTTCGTCCATATTGACATCGATGATCTGCGCGCCGTTTTCCACCTGCTGCCGTGCCACGGCCAGCGCCTTGTCGTACTCCCCGGCGAGGATCATGCGGGCGAAGGCTTTGGAACCCGTCACATTGGTGCGCTCGCCGATGTTGACGAACAGCGAGCCGGGGCCGACGATAAGCGGCTCGAGGCCGGAGAGTTGCAGCGGGGGAAGGGCGGGGGCGGTTGCGTCTTGGGGCATGGGATCTCGATCAGTTGTCAGCCTTCGTCACCGCGCGGGGGAAGAAGGGATGAGCGCCGTTGAGACCCCAAGCCTGACCCCTGCCGCACACTTCATGGCAGGCGCTGCAACGCTCCTTGGAGCGACGTATTGTAAATATCAATAGGAATGAGGTGCACCGGGCCTACCATGCATTCGTAACCCCATCCATCGCCATGCCCGATCGCCGTCCGTCCCAACAGTCCGTCCACGCCACCTGGGCGCCGCGCATTGCGCAGTTGCTGCTGCGTCAGCCCGGCCACCGGCTGACCGCGGAAGATGCCGTACTCATCGCCAACCAGATGCAGGTGCGCTGGATGCAGGCGGGCACGCGCTTCATTCAGCAGGATGACGACACGCATGACGGCACCATTCTGATGCTGCTGTATGGCGAGGTGAGTGTGGAGAAAGCGCCGCAGCACCAAGGCGACAGTCTGGTGGTTTCCATCGCCAAGGCCGGGCAGATGTTCGGGGAAATGGGCGTCTTGCTCGATGCACCGCGCAGCGCGAGTTGCGTGGCCTATTCCGATGTGGCCCTGGCCGAACTCAGCCGCGAAGCGCTGGAGCGGCTGCTGGTCGAGCATCCCGCAACGGCGGCGCGACTCGCTCTGGGCATCGCCAGCCGTCTGGCCGAGCATCTGCGCGACACCTCGAACAAACTCACTTCGATGTCGCGCCTGGTCAGCGCCATGCACCCGGCCATCCGCGCGCAGATGCTGGGGCCGAAGTCGGGTTTTTCGCCCAGCCAGCTCGACGACCCTGCGGCGCCGGACTGAATCAAAGCCGCCCCACGGCTTCCGCAGCCAGCCAGCTCACCACGCTGGCGAGCAAAAACACCAGAAATCCGATGTTGTTTTCCATCCCCAGGCGCTCGGTGAAAAACCGGCGCAGGCCATAAACGGCAAAGGGATAAATGATGACGGAGACGAAAAATCCGGCCACGGCAAGCGTCCTGAAATCGCGGGGAATTTATTGTGTCGCGTCCGGCGGGCTGAAGGTGTGTGCGGCTGTAAAAGCGCGTTGATAAACGAAAACCGAGGCCGGCGGCGCGTTGCGCCAGGCCAGCCCGGCGCGTCGCACCTGCAGACCGAGTTCTTCGCGCAAGGCGCGCGAAACCGGGCTGGCATGACCGTAGGTGAACTGCACAAAGCAACCGCCGGGCCGCAGCACGGAAAACGCCTCGTTCAGAATAGAGCGTTGTGTGGCACGCGGCATGGAAAGCAGGCCCAGCCCGCTGATCACCGCATCCGCCGGGCCGCCCAGCAGGTAGCCCGAAGCCTGTGCCGCGGTACGCAGCGCGCAGGCATCGGCCTGGATCAGCTGCAGATCAGGAAATCGCTGCCGCAGAAGACCGTGCAACGAGGCGTCGCGCTCGACGACCAGCAGATTGGCGCAGTGCAAACCGTGCTCGATGAGAGCGCGGGTGAAGGCGCCCGTGCCCGCGCCGAGCTCGATCACCCGCTGCTGGGCCGGATCGCTTTCGGGCAGCAGCGAAAGCGGCTTGAGCATTTTCTGGCTGAGCTGCCGCCCTGAGGGCAGCACGGCGGCCACACCCATGGGGTCGCGGGCCCAGGCGCGCAGGAAGGTGCGAATTTGCTGCCCGGCGCGCACAGGGCTCACAGGGCTGGGGGGAGTGATACTCATGCGGATACAGGACAATTCCTGAGAGTGGATCCAAATCGTGCCGTCCAGAACTCCGACGCACGCGGCGCCGAGCAAATAGCCAAGACGAACGAAGGATTTGATGCCGGTTCAGTGCCGGTCTTGGGCTTATCTCCCTGCTGTTTTTATAGTGTGAATGCCGCAACTGAGCGCAACCTTAGCATGAACTCCAACCTCGCAGAACCCACCGCCGTGCACGTTTTGAATTGGCAATGGCTGGGCCGACAGGACTATCTGCCGACCTGGCAAGCCATGCGGGCGCTGACCGATGCGCGCGACGCGACTACGCCCGACCAGATCTGGGGCGTGGAGCATCCGCCGGTGTTCACTCAGGGCCAGGCCGGTCGGCCCGAGCATCTGCTCGATGCGCACGGCGTTCCCGTCGTGCAGACCGATCGCGGCGGGCAGATCACCTATCACGGCCCCGGTCAGGCGGTGATCTATTTGCTGCTCGACCTTCGCCGCCGCCGCTGGATGGTGCGCGAAACCGTGCAGCGCATCGAGGAGGCGGTGATCCGCACCTTGGCGCGTTGGAGCATCGAAGGGGTGCGCCACCCCGGCGCGCCGGGCATCTACCTCGCGTCTAGCGAGAAGATCTCGGCCCTCGGGCTCAAGGTGCGCAACGGTTGCACCTATCACGGCGTGGCCATCAACGTGGCGATGGACCTGCAACCGTTCACCTGGATCAACCCCTGCGGCTACGCCGGGCTGCGCACCCTCGACATGGCGAGTCAGGGCGCGAATGCTGCCGTGGAGCAAGTCGCTGCAACCTTTGCCGAGGAATTCGCCGCGCTTTGGCAGACGCAAGGCGGCGGGCCTACCATGAAGCCTTGAGCGTTTTTTTCGCCTACTGCGCCCTTTTACATGACCTCGCCGACCCCACCGCTTGCCGACCCCACGATCAAACAAAAAGGGCAGGCCAAGACCGCCCGTATTCCCATCAAAATCGTGCCCGCTGGCGATGCACCGCTGCGCAAGCCCGACTGGATTCGCGTCAAAGCGGCGGCGCCTTCGTCGCAGTTCTACGCCATCAAAGGGCTGTTGCGCGAGCACAAGCTGGTGACCGTGTGCGAAGAGGCCAGTTGCCCCAACATCGGCGAATGTTTCGGCAAGGGCACGGCCACCTTCATGATCATGGGTGACAAATGCACCCGCCGTTGCCCCTTCTGCGACGTCGGCCACGGCCGCCCCGACCCGCTCGACCCTGAAGAGCCCGGCAATCTGGCGCGGGCCATCGCGGCCATGCGACTGCGCTATGTGGTCATCACCAGCGTGGACCGCGACGATCTGCGCGACGGCGGCGCGCAACACTTCGTGGACTGCATCCAGACGACCCGCGCGCTATCGCCCACCACGCAGATCGAAGTGCTCGTGCCCGATTTCCGCGGCCGTCTCGACAAGGCGCTCGATCTGTTCGCCGCCGGGCTTCCTGATGTGATGAATCACAACCTCGAGACCGTGCCGCGCCTCTACAAACAGGCCCGTCCCGGCGCCGATTACGCCCACTCGCTCAAGCTGCTGGCCGATTTCAAGGCGCGCTATCCCGGCATTCCCACCAAAAGCGGGCTGATGGTGGGTCTGGGCGAAACCGACGATGAAATTCTCGACGTGATGCGCGACATGCGCGCGCATGGCATCGACATGCTCACCATCGGCCAGTATCTCGCGCCCACCGGGCACCATCTGCCGGTGGCGCGCTATGTGCACCCCGACACCTTCGCGATGCTCGAGCGCGAAGCGCTGGCGATGGGGTTCACCCACGCCGCCGTCGGCGCGTTGGTGCGCAGCAGCTATCACGCCGATCAGCAGGCGCATGCGGCCGGTATCTGAACCGATTTCTTGCGCCAGCGCACCGCGCTGCGAGTTCGCGGCAGCGACAATCCGGGTTCAAAATTCATTCGTTCTGGAGATCGCCTGATGAAGTTTCCCGCCTATGCGCTGGGCCTGGCTGGGCTCATTCCCTTTATCGCTCTGGGCCTTGCCGCGTGGATTGCGCCCGAGACCTCGCTGACCGCCGTGGTGGTGATTCAGGCGCAATACGCTGCGGCCATTCTGGCGTTTCTCGGCGCGCTCTACTGGGGCGCAGCGCTGGTGCTGCCCGAAGGTCAGGTGCAACGTCCTTGGCTGCTGCTGGGCTGGGGCGTGGTGCTGCCGCTGTGGGCCTGGCGCATGACCTGGGCGTCGAACTGGGTGTACGGCATGACCGGGCTGTTCATCGGCCTGGCCATTGCTTATGCGGCCGATGTGATGCTGCGCAAGCAGCTTCCGTGGCCGTCGTGGTTTTTGCAACTGCGCCTGTGGCTCACGCTGGGCGCGCTGCTTGGTCTCGGTTTGACGCTGGCCCGGCTTTACACCCTCAAGCCTGCGGGCTGAACAAGCGCTAATCGTCCTGGGTTGCGGCGGCGCAGGCCGCGCACAGCCCTTGCACTTCCAGCCGCGCGTGCCGGGCGACAAAACCGGTGGCCGCTACGGCCTTGGCAATGGCGGCATCCACCGCGTCGCTTTGCAGTTCCTCCACCCGGCCGCATCGGGCGCATAGCAGCAGGTGCGCGGCGTGCGGCGTGTCAGGGTGGTTGCAGCCGACAAAGGCGTTCAGGCTATCGACGCGGTGAATCAGCCCCTGCTCCAGCAGGAAATCGAGGGCGCGATACACCGTGGGCGGCTTGGCCGCGTGATCCTCGGTGGACAACTGCGCGAGCAGGTCATAGGCCTTGACCGCCTCGGTGCGCGATTGCACCAGCTCCAGCACCCGACGCCGCAGCGGGGTGAGTCGCACGCCGCGGGCGGTGCACAGGGCTTCGGCATGCGACAAGGCCTCATGAGAGGCTTCCTGGTGGTGATGGCGATGAGCGGTCATGCCTGCAAGTATGCAACAAGCCGCGCGACCGGGCGGTATCAGCCCTGTTCCGGCAGATGGCCCACTTTCACGAAAATGGTGCAGCCTGACCGGCTGAACGGGGCATGCTGGCTCAGGTGCGGGCTGCGCATCCAGGTGCCTGCCGGATACCGGCCGTGCTCGTCTTCGAACACGCCTTCGATCACATAGATTTCTTCCCCGCCCCAGTGCCGATGCGCGGTGAACACGGTGCCGGGCGCCCACTGCACCAGCGCGGCATGCTCGCCCGCAAAGTCGGACAGGGGTTTGACGCTCAGCCCTTGCACCAGACCGGGCAGCCAGGGCGCGCGATGCGTGTCGATCACCACACGCTCACCATCGTCGGGCTGCATGTGACGCAATTTCACCAGCAGGGTGCAGCCCTGTTCGGTGAACGGCGCGTGGCGCGAGCCAGGAGGGTTTTTCAGATAAGTGCCCACCGGGTAAACGCCGTGCTCATCGGCAAACGTGCCTTGCAGCACCAGAATTTCTTCGCCCAGCGGGTGCAGGTGTGCGGCAAAACGCGCGCCCGGCGCGTAGCGCACCAGCGAGGTGGCGCGCGCGGCCTCACCGCCGTCACGCTCGATCAATTTGCGTTGCACGCCGACTGCGGGCGAATCCACCCAGGGCAGGGCGGTCGTGTCCACCACTTCAGCGCGGGAAAAGTCGGCACGCAGCAATGCGGGGGCAGCGGGGTCGAGCACGGCACTCATGGCGAAACCTGTTTGGTCGGCAGGATCAGCAGTTCCTGCGGGTTGACATGCGGCGGCTGGGCGAAGGCATAAAGCAGCGCTTGGGCGATGTCGTCGGCATGCAGGGCTTCGATGGCATCACGCCGGGTCTTCATTTGATCTTCCGGAACGTTGTGGCCCCAGTCGGTGTACACCGCCCCGGGCTCGATCAGAGAAACCCGGATGCCCTCTGGCCCCAGCTCCTTGCGCAGCGCGTCGTGTAGGCCCACGACGGCGAACTTGGTGGCGTTGTAGACGGCCCAACCTTCAATGCCGCGCCGCCCGCCCACGCTGGAAACCGTGTTGATCATCGCGCCGGGGCGGCCACGCAACAGCGGTATGGCTGCGCGCGTGCAATACAGCACCCCCCAGAGATTGGCGTCGATGGTGGCCTTCCACTCCTCGGTGCGGCCGTGCTCGAAGGCGCCGTGATAACCCACGCCCGCGTTGTTGAACAACAGGTCCAAGCCGCCGAACCGGGTTTTGACCGTTTCGAACAACTGCTGCACCTGACCTTCGTCGCCCACATCGGTGGCGACGACCAGGGCGCGGCTGCCCAGTTCATCGGCGAGGGTCTTGAGCTTGTCGGCAGAGCGCGCCGCGAGCACGACGGACATTCCTTCGGCCACCAAAGCGCGCGCGGCGGCTGCGCCAATACCACTAGAGGCGCCGGTGATGACGGCGACTTGATCTTTCAGGGAACGGATATGCATGGGGATCTCTTTTTTTGTCGAAGCCAGATGCTAGATCTGCGCACTGGCGCTTTGCAGTGCGGCGCCAAATCCACGCGCGCGCTGTGCGGGCATGTCCGCTGGGTCGTGCACAAATGGCGTGATCGGGTTTTAAGCCGTCGCGAGGCTGGTGACTTCGTCCACGAAGGGGTCGGCCAGATGTACGCGGTTGCGCCCGGCCGATTTGGCTGCGTACAGCGCGCGGTCGGCGCGAATCAGCAGATCATCGAAAGCGCTGTCTTCTGCCGCGGCTTGCGCCACGCCGATGCTGATGGTGATCGACAGCTCTTCAGGCTGCAGAACCCACGCCGCCGTGTGCTGGCGCAGCCGCTCGGCGGCGGCTTGCGCCGAGGGCAGTTCGGTTTGCGGCAGAAACACCAGAAACTCCTCGCCGCCCATGCGCGCCACATGATCGCTCGGCCGCGTGCCTTCGCGCAGCAGCGTGGCCAGGCCGGTCAGCACCCGGTCGCCCACGGCGTGGCCGTATTCGTCGTTGATGCGCTTGAAATGATCGATGTCGATCATCAGCACGCAAAACGGCAGGTCTTTGTGGCGGTAGGACGCCCATTCGCGCTCCAGCAACTGTTGCGCGGCCCGCCGGTTGAGCAGCCCGGTGAGCGGGTCTTTCAGCGCCAGATCGTGCAGTCTGCGTACCAACCGGGCCATCAGCATACCGCCGTAGATCAGGCTGAGAAACGAGGCGACGAGCAGCAGCGTGAGAGTGAGCAATTCGTTGAGCAGGCCATCCTCGCGGTAGTCCAGCGCCTGGCCGTTGCCAGTGAACACGGCAAAGGCGCGCCACAGCAGCGTGGCCGCAATGAACAGGGTGGGGCCATGCAGCAGCAAGGTGACAGGGCGGCCGAATTCCTGCGCCATGCTGGCGTGCACGCCCCAGACGCCGCGGGCCGCGATCCAGGCGATGAGCAGGCAGACGATGGCAATGCGCCACTCTTCCATCGCCACGGACGTGCCCGTCAGCCCGATGCCCAGAATCGCCAGACCGATGATCAGCGCGTGCTCCCGCAACCGGCCCGGACGGTCGAAAAACAATTCGCTGGCCCGTCGCGCCGCCGTGGCCGAGATGACGAGCAGCACATCCGCCAGCTGATAGCCCAGCACTTGCGGCACATTGCCGCGCAAAGCCAGCAGCAAGATGGACAGCGCGCCCAGCCCGCAGAACGCGGCCCAGTAGTAGGCGCTCTGGCGCGCCAGCCCCGCCAGCCGGGCCACCGCCAGCCAGGCCGTGGAGAACACGACCTGCTGCACAGCCACTGCCAGCAGCAGCCACTGGACGATGGTGAGGGTGTGGGGCATGAAGGGCGGTAGGCGAAGGCGCCGAAGCGGGTCAACCCCTCTTCAGCATCGAACGTGAGATCGCATTTTGCGCTGCCTTGGTGTCGGAGATCCCCCGGATTTCCTAGCGATGTATTTTTCCAACGCTACTTTCCGCAGGATCGTCTGCGCCGTACAGGCCAAAATGTAAAACAGCCGCCAGGGTGGGCGGCTGTGCAGGGGCTATTGGTTATTACTGGCCCGATAGTGCGTTCAGCTCAGTTCCTCATACAGCGGCAGGGTGAGGAAGTCGGTGAACGTGGCGCTAGTGGCCATCTGCTCGAAGATCTGCGCGGCCTTGTTGAACTGGCCCGTCGCGCCGGTGGCTTTGACCTTGGCGAGTTCCTCCGGGATGATCGCGCGCACCAGATCGGCAGTGACTTTGCGGCCGTCGCTCAGAACACCCTTGGGGCTCTGAATCCATTGCCACACCTGGCTGCGCGAGATTTCGGCGGTGGCCGCGTCTTCCATCAGATTGTGGATGGGCACGGCGCCGCTGCCCGCCAGCCACGCGCCGAGGTAGTGAATGCCGACGTTGGTGTTGTTGCGCAGCCCGGCTTCGGTGATGGGGGCTTCCGGGCGGAAGTCCAGCAGGTCGGCGGCGCCCACCTTGACATCGTCGCGAGTCTTGCCGATCTGGTTGGGCGCATCGCCCAGCACGGCGACGAACTCCTCCATCGCCACCGACACCAGCCCCGGATGCGCCACCCAGCCACCGTCGTAGCCGTCGGTGGCGTCGCGGCGCTTGTCCATGCGGATGCCCTCCATGGCCTTGGCGTTCTTCTCCGCGTCGTTCTTGATGGGGATGAGCGCGCTCATGCCGCCAATGGCTGGCGCGCCGCGCTTGTGGCAGGTCTTGAGCAGCAGCAGGGCGTAGGCACGCATGAACGGCACCGTCATGGTGATCTGCGAACGGTCGGCCAAGCAGAAGTCGTGATCCACTTTGAACTTCTTGATGGCGCTGAAAATGTAATCCCACCGGCCCGCGTTCAGCCCGGCGCTGTGCTCGCGCAACTCAAACAGAATCTCGTCCATCTCGAACGCGGCGAGGATGGTTTCGACCAGCACGGTGGCCTTGATGGAGCCCTGCGGCAGGCCCAGGGTGTTCTGCGCCAGCACGAAAACCTCGTTCCACAACCGCGCTTCCAGATGGCTTTCCATCTTGGGCAGGTAAAAGTAGGGGCCAGCGCCGCGGGCCAGCAGCTCGCGGGCGTTGTGGAAAAAGAACAGCCCGAAATCGAACAGGCTGCCGCTCACCCGCTGGCCGTCCACCAGCAGATGTTTTTCGTCCAGATGCCAGCCGCGCGGGCGAACCTGCAGGGTGGCGATGGTGTCGCCCAGCGCGTAGGTCTTGCCGTTCTGCTCCAGGTGGATGGTGCGGCGAATGGCGTCGAACAGATTGATCTGCCCTTCGATCTGGTTGGCCCAGTTTGGCGTGTTGGCGTCCTCGAAGTCGGCCATATAGCTGTCGGCGCCCGAGTTGAAGGCGTTGATGATCATCTTGCGATCCACCGGGCCGGTGATCTCCACGCGGCGACGCTGCAGCGCCTGGGGCAGCGGGGCGATTTTCCAGTCGCCCTCGCGCACCGCCCGAGTCTCGGCGAGGAAATCGGGTTTTTCACCGGCGTCGAGGCGGGCAGTGCGGGCCGCACGGGCCGCCAGCAGGGCCTGACGACGCGGCTCGAAAGCGCGGTGCAACTGGGCGACGAAGGCCAGCGCGTCAGGAGTGAGGATGCGGTCGAAGCCCGGCTGCAGCGGGGCGTTCAAGGTGACGCCCTGAGGGGCGGAAGGGGTTGTCATTTGGCGATCTCCGTGAGTTTGGGTGAAGGTTTGCGGCTGCCGCGTCGCAACGGATTGCGCAGCGCGTCGGCAGCCGCCCATCTTTTTGGGATGCTCAGAGTTTATGCTGCACCGCGGCATAAATCTATCCGGCTGGCGCCGAACATGCGCTAGATTGATGACTTTTACCGACCCAATTTCCGGCGAGCATGGACAAACTCAAACAGTTGGAGACCTTTGTCGCGGTGGCGACCAAAGGAAGTCTGACCGCTGCGGCGCATGCCGAAGGCGTGGCGCCAGCCATCATTGGCCGTCGCATCGATGCGCTGGAAGCGCGCTTGGGCGTCAAGCTGCTGGTGCGCACCACACGGCGCATCAGCCTGACCGACGAGGGCAGCGCCTTTCTTGAAGATTGCCAGCGCCTGCTGGCCGAGCTGCAGAACGCCGAGGCCAGCGTGAGCGCGGGCGGAGTGAAGGCCAGCGGCCATCTGCGCATTACCGCGCCGGCGGGTTTTGGCCGCCGCCACATCGCGCCGCTGATTCCCGGGTTTCTCGACCAGCATCCCGAGGTGAGTCTGTCGCTCGACCTGACCGATCGTCTGGTCGATCTGGTCAACGAGGGCTACGACTGCGCCGTGCGCGTGGGCGATCTGGCCGATTCTTCGCTGGTCAGTCTGCGGCTGGCCGACAACCGGCGCGTGTGCGTGGCCGCGCCCAGCTATCTGCAACGTCACGGCACTCCGGCCACACCGTCCGATCTCGCCCGTCACCAATGCCTGGCGTATTCCTCCGTGAGCAGCCAGCCGCGCGGCTGGATGTTCCAGGCCGAGGGCGAGATCCTGCATGTGCGCGTGGCGGGTCGCATGGACTGCACCGATGGCGCCGTGCTGCACCAGTGGTGTCTCGAAGGCCGGGGCATCGCCTGGCGTTCGCTGTGGGAAGTGGGCGCCAGTCTGGAGCAAGGCAAGCTCGTGGCGCTTCTAGAAGACTTTGCCGCGCCGCCCAACGGCATCTTCGCGGTGTTCACCCAGCGCAAGCATCAGCCCCTGCGGCTGCGCCTGTGGCTGGACTATTTAAAACACCATTTCACCCAGCCGCAGCGGGCGCCGGTGTGAAACCGGGGCTCAAGCCTGCCGCGCCAGCAGATTGTCGATGAGCTGGTGCAGCTCGGCGAAGTTGGGCGTGCCGACGTACTGCTTGACGATATGGCCCGACTTGTCGATCAGAAAGCTCGTCGGCGTCAAGCGCACATCCTTGAAGGCCTTGGCCGCCTGCCCGCTGGCATCGAAGGCCACGGTGAACGGTAGCTGTCGCTGCTGCACAAAGTTGCGCACAAACTCAGGGTTGTCGTAGCTCATGGCCACGGCCACGAGGTCGAAGCCTTTGGGGTTGAGCTGGTCGTAGGTCTTCACCAGCTCGGGCATTTCCCCCACGCAAGTGGTGCAGCTCGTTGCCCAGAAATTCACCAGCACCACCTTGCCGCGATAAGCCGAAAGATCGACCGTTTTGCCGTCGAGCAGGCTGAAGCTCGCGTTGGGCGCCTCGGGTTTCTGATCCAACGCCGACCAGCCGAGATAGCCGCCCACGGCCAGAACGGCCAGCACGATGACGGCGATAAGCGATTTGGACAGGGGTTTCATGAAGGCGCCTACAAAAGAAATTCAAAACAAATACAGAAGACCGATTTTAGGCCGCTCAAGCCCTGCGGCATGCAACCCCGCGCGCCTCACGGCAATTCCGGGTATTCGCAAACAATCCGGGTTCAATACGGCAACACAACCGGCTGGCTCAGCGCCCAGTTGCGTTGCCAGTCGGCCAGATACTGCGCAGCCAGCTCGGGCGCATTCCACATCACCAAGACGTTCTCGGCATTGCGATGCGCCGCGGAGTAGGTGTAGTTGAAGCTGCCGGTCTGCACCGTGCGCCGGTCGATCACCATGTATTTGTCGTGAAAGATGGGATAGACGTCGACCGAGCGCACGGCAATGCCCGCGTTGCGCAGAATGCCCAGCGCGTGCCGCGCGTAGCGGGCGTCTTCATCGAAATTGCTTTTCCAGTCCACCAGCACCTGCACTTGCACGCCGCGTTTTTTCGCCTGGACCAGCGCCCGCGCCACGTCGGACGAGGTGAACAGATAAGCGGCCATCTGAATGCTGCTATGCGCCTGATCGATGGCCTGCAGCACCAGCGCCAGCGCGCCGCCCGAAGGCGAGAAGGCGCTGGAGACAGCGGCCTGTGTCGGCAGGGCGAGGGCTTGAGGCGAGCGGGCCTGCGCTGGCAGCGTGCAGGCGGCAGCGAGCAGGGCGCAGGCCAGCAAGCGGGCGCAGGGAGAACGGGTGGCAAAAGCTTTGAACGACATGATGAATGCGCATGAAAAAGCCCGGCTGCGCCGGGCCTGGACCGCGGGCGTTTTCGGCCCGTGGTGTGGTCAACTCATTTCAGATGCGCGCTGACCAGTTTGGTCATTTCGAACATGCTGACCTGATCCTTGCCGAAAATCGGCTTGAGCTTGGCATCTGCGTTGATCATGCGCTTGTTCGCTGCGTCTTGCAGATTGTGCTTCTTGATGTATTCCCACAGTTTTTTCACCACTTCGGTGCGCGGCAGCGGCGTGGTGCCCACGACGGCGGCCAGATGCGCCGAAGGGGTGAGCGGTTTCATGAACGCCGCGCTGGGCTGACGGGTTGTTTTAGCGGCGGCCGCCTTTTTTGCCGCGGGTTTTGCAGTGGTCATATTGAGTGCACTCCGAGAAGTTGAGCTTGTTATCCACTGGCGTGTCAGCGGCCCGTTGGGGATCGCTGCGCGCCGTGCAGATTCACCGTTGTCATGGATTGCGGGCTGGACGGTCCGGCCCGCTAAAAAGTTGAGCCGATCCATGCCTTCCGGATCTGCATGACTGCGCCCCGATCGGCGCCAACGTGCCGGAGGATCGTGCTCAACCAGCCGCATATTAAGCCGAGCGCGAGGGCGTCCGACGCAGCATGTGCGTTTTTAGCGTTTTGCGCGTTGTTTTGTTGTCTTGTTGGCGCCTGAAGCGCCCCCCCGAAACCCGTCGCTTCGCTGGGCTCTCCCCTCGAGGGGCAAGAAACTCATGAGAAAACGCAGGGCCGCCCCAAGTTTTCTTGTCCACCTCGCGGCTTGCAAGCCGCTCGGATTCGACTCCGTCCAAGCTGCCGCAGGGCAGCTTGGAGCCGCGGGCCTCATCCCCCTCGGGGGGCCTGACGCGAACGCGGCAGGTCTGGGGGCGCTCTTGGGGCGGCCCGGCGAGTTTGTTCAGAGCGCACGGGGGAACTGCGACTGTGCTCTGCAGCGAGGGTCACTTTTGCTTACACTCGCTGCGCCAATTGGCCCTGCGTTTTTCCGCCCATCCGTTTTACTCAGCCAGGAGTCTGTTTCATGAACCCAGCCTCGTTGCATCCCAAAAAGCTGTTCGCCGCCGTGCTTGCCTGTGGTCTGTTGGCCAGTGTGCCGGCGCAGGCGCAGTTCGCCAAACCGCAAGACGCGGTGAAGTACCGTCAGTCCGCCTTCATCGTGATGGCGGCGAGTTTTGGCCGCATCGGCGCCATGGTGCAGGGCAAGGCACCGTTCGATGCCAAGGCCGCGCTGCAAAACGCCGAAGTCGTGGCCTTCATGTCGCATCTGCCGTGGCAGGCTTTCGGCCCCGGCACCGACTTGCCTGATTCGCATGCCAAGCCTGAAATCTGGAAAGAGATGGACAAGTTCAAGGCCGATGCCAACAAGCTGCAGGAAATGACGCCCAAGCTGGTGGCCGCCGCCAAGACCGGCAAGCTCGACGAGATCAAGGTGGTGTTCGGCGAAACCGCCAAGACCTGCAAGGCTTGCCACGACGCGTTCCGCGAAGAACTCTGAGCGTTTTCTGGGGTTGTCCAGTCCCGCACAAACCCGCCGTCGGCGGGTTTGTTTTTTCAGAGCGTGAGCGTGCCAGTGATGAGGGGTTGCACCGCACCACCGACCCAGACCTGCCCGGCGGCATCGCGTTCAATGTGCACCCGACCGGCGCGTCCCAGCTTCGCGCCTTGCGCCGCTACATAGGCCGAAGGCAGTACGCCACAGCCGATCAGCCACTGCGCCAGGCTGGCGTTGAGGCTGCCGGTCACGGGGTCTTCGGGCACGTTCAGCGCTGATCCGAAGAAGCGCACTTCGATTGCGGCGTCCCCTCCCGCAGCGTGCCGCCCCGCCATGCCGACGTTCACTCCCAGACGTTTGAGCGCGGCATGATCGGGCTCCACCGCGAGCACACGTTCGGCGCTGCGCAACCAGAGGCAGAACCAGCGCGGCCCGTTGTCCAGCCAGGCGCTGCGCTGGATGTCGTCGCGCTCCAAGCCCAGGGCTTGGGCCACGTTGTGCAGCAAAGTGGGTTCGATGGGGATTTCGCGCATCGGCGGCGCCGCAAAGGCGAGTTGCTTCGCGCCCGATGCATCAGGGGCCGCGACGCGAACCTCCATCAGGCCGACGCCGCATTGCTGGATTACCACGCCATCGCGTCTGGGCTTTCCTCCCAGCTGAAGCCAGGCGGCGCAGCTGCCCAAGGTGGGGTGCCCGGCAAAGGGCAGCTCTCCTCCCGGCGTGAAAATGCGCACGCGGTAGTCGGCCTCAGGCGCGCTGGGCTTCAGCAAAAACGTGGTCTCCGACAGCCCGAGCCAGCAGGCGATCGATTGCAGGGTGGCCGCATCGAGGTCGTCGGCCTGGTCCACCACGGCCAGGGGGTTGCCGCGCAGCGGCGCGGGGGCGAAGACGTCAAGCTGCAAGAACGGATGGGTCATGGCGGGGTTCTGGCGGGTGTGTCGTGGAGAAGACTTCACCCAGGCGGGCAATGGCGGTCTCGATCTGCGCGGGCGTGGCGGTGGCGTAAGACAGCCGCAGCGTATGGCGCGGCGCGGCGCCCGCGGCGTAGAACGCCGTGCCGGGCACATAGGCCACTTTGCGTTGCAGCGCCAGCGACAGCAGCGCGGTGGCGTCGGCGCCTTGCGGCAGAGACAGCCAGATGAACATGCCGCCTTGCGGAGCGTCCCAATGCACGCTGCTGGGCATGTGGCGGGACAGGGCGGCGAGCATGGCGTCGCGCTGCGCGCGGTACAGAGCGCGGATGTGCGGCAGTTGCGCATCCAGCAGCCCGCCTTCGAGCACCTTGAGCACCAGCCTCTGCGTAAGACTGGAAGTCTGCAGATCGGCGGCTTGGCGCGCCAGGGCCATCTTGGCAATCACCTCGTGCGGCCCATGCACATAACCCAGACGCAGCCCGGGAGACAGCACTTTGGAGAAGGTGCCCAGCACAAGGCTCTGGCCGGGAAGCTGCGCCGCCACTGGCGCGGGCGGCGGGCCGTCGAACCACAGTTCGCCGTAGGGGTTGTCTTCCACCAGGGCGATGGGGCGGCCCCGCAAGGCCCGCGCCCATTGTGTGCGCCGCGCAGCCGTCATGGTCTGTCCGGTGGGGTTACGGAAGTTGGGCTGCAGGTAGACCATGCGCGCGCCGCCATGCGCCGGGTCGTCCAGCGTCGGCAGCGCGCCCCCGGCGTCTTCGTCGAGATCGGCAAAGCGTGGGCCGTAGGGCGCGAAGGCTTGCAGCGCGCCGAGGTAGGTCGGACGTTCCACCAGCACGGTGCTGCCGGGGTCGATGAGCACACGTCCCACCAGATCGAGGCCTTGCTGCGAACCGCTGGTGATGAGCACTTCGTCGGCCTGGGCCTCGATGCCCTGTGCGCGCAAGTGCGCGGCCACCCACTCGCGCAAAGGGGCAATGCCTTCGCTCGGGCCATACTGCAGCGCCCCCTGGGCCTGCGTGTCGAGGACCTCCACACAGGCCGCGCGCAAGGCCTGCACCGGAAAGCTCTCCGGCGCGGGCAAGCCGCCGGCCAGCGAGATCATGCCGGGCTGCTCGGTGAGATTGAGCAGCTCGCGGATAGGCGAAGGGGTGTAGTGCGCGCTGCGCTGCGACAGGGTGAAGGTCATGCGTCAACTCCGGGAGTCAGGGATAGGACGAGGAACGGGACGAGGAACAGGACGCGACGCATCATGCACTGGCATGCGCCGCGCGACAAAAACGACGGCCAGCACCGCACCGGCGAACAACAGGGTGGTGGCATCGAGCACTTCATGCAGCAAGGCCGCCGCGGCCAGCATCGACAAGAAAGGCTGCAGCAGTTGCAACTGCGAGATGCGCACGGTGCCACCCAGCGCAAGAGCCCGGTACCAGGCCAGAAAACCCAGCCACATCGACACCACGGCCACATAGGCGAAGCCGCCCCAGGCCGAGAGCTGCACCGGGGCTGCGGGTCGTAGCCACCACGCCGTAGGCACGCTGATGGGCAGACTGAGCACCAGCGCCCAGCCGATGACCTGCCCGGCAGGGCGAGACCGCGTGAGGTGGCCGCCCAGGGCATAGCCCACCGCAGCCGACAGCATGGCACCCACCAGCAGGCCATCGGCCCAGTGCAGATTCAAGGCGAAGCGTCCGGTGCCGTGCAGCAGGGTGTAGGCCATCACCAGGGCCGCACCCAGAAAGGCGCAGAGCCAGAACCCGGCAGACGGCCGCTGGCCCGCCAGCAGCGCGCCGAGCGCTGCGGTAAACAAGGGCAGCAGCGCCAGAATGAGCGAGGCATGCACCGCATCGACTTCGCGCAGGGCGATGGAAGTCAGCAGCGGAAAACCGAACACCACGCCGCCGGCCATCGCGGCCAGCAGAGCCCAGTCGCGGCGGCCGGGCAAGGGCGCGTGTTGCCACACCAGCCAGACGGCTGCGAGCACGCCCGCAACGGCCGCGCGACCGAGCGCCACGAACTCGGGCGAGAGTTGCGGCGCCTGCGTCGAGCCGACGGCCAGACGCGTCATCGGCAGCGAGAGCGCAAACAGACCCACGCCCAGCAGGCCCAGAGCCAGCGCTTCGCCCTGCGCGGAGATCGGTGGCTGCTTTCGAACGGCGGGTGTGGGTGGTGTGGACATGGAACGCAGCTTAGGGTTCAATGCGATACACCACCAATACACTTGATGAGTACAAAACAGCCTCTGTATGGATGAGATCGCCAATACAGTGAACTTGGGTCCCGAGGCGGGGACGCTGCAGCGCCATGCGGCGACCACCTTGGCGGAGCAGCTCAGCGCCCAGTTTTCCGCCCGCATCCGCAACCGCTTGCTGCCCCCGGGCAGTCGCTTGCCGTCGGTGCGCGAATGCGCCCGGCGGTACGGGCTGAGCACGCAAACCGTGGTCGCGGCGTATGACCGGCTGCAGGCCCTCGGGCTGGTGGAGGCGCGCGCGCAGCGTGGGTATTTCGTGCGGGCGCCCGGTGACACGCCCGTGCTGGCGCGGCCTCGCGCCACGCAGGCCGATGCCGCTGCGCCCATGTTGGCGCCGACGCACGCCACCGCGCTGGTGCGCGGCATGTTTCATCAAATGGGGGCGGGCGCTGCGGTGGCGCTGCGCGGCGCGCCCGGTTCCGGCGTGTTGCCCGCGCCGTGGCTGGAGAGTGCGGCGCTGGGCGCGGCCTTGCGGCGCATCGCCCGCGCGAACGAACTGGGGCAGGCGTCGCTGCACTATGGGGATCCGCTGGGCGATCTGGCCTTGCGCGAAGCCTTGTCGCGGCAATTGGCCGGCTTGTCTGTGCAAGTGCCGCCGCAGCAGATTCTGACCACCAATGGCGCATCACAGGCGCTCGATCTCGTGTTGCGCGCACTCACCCGCCCCGGCGACGCGGTGCTGGTCGAAAGTCCCGGCTGGGCGATGCAGTTTGCGCAGATGGCGCACCACGGGCTCAAGCTGCTGCCCGTTCCGCGCGGGGCCGACGGCCCCGATCTCGACCTCCTCGATCAGTTGGCCCGCGCCCATGCGCCGCGCCTGTTCATCTGCGTGAGCGTGCTGCACAACCCCACCGGCCAGAGCCTCAGCGCGGCCAGCGCGCACCGCGTGCTGCAACTGGCGCAGCGTCACGGCTTTCAGGTGGTCGAAGACGATGTCTATGCCGCGCTCGCCGAGCCCAGCAGCCCGCGCATGAGTGTGCTCGATCAACTGCAGCACACCATTTATCTCAGCGGGTTCTCCAAAATCCTCGCGCCCGGCTGGCGTGTGGGCTTTGTCGCGGCGGCGCCCGCCGTCATCGACCGTCTGGTCGATCAGAAGTTGCTCGCCGTGCTCACCACGCCCACGCTCACCGAGCGGGCGCTCGCCCATGTGCTGGGACAGGGGCAGTTGCGGCGCACCACGCAGCAGGTGCGCGACCGGCTGGACGCGGCGCGTGCACGCGCGGTGCGGCTGGCCGAGAAAGCGGGCTGTCGCTTCGTCACCCCGCCACGCGGCCTGCTGGGTTGGGTGGACACCGGCGTGGACACGGCCACGCTGTCACAGCGCCTGCTCGACGCCGGTTATTTGCTCGCGCCCGGCCACCTGTTCGACCCGCAGCAGCAGCCTTCCACCCGCATGCGCATCAACTTCACCCAGACGCAGGACGAGGCGTTCTGGCGTGCCTTTGCCGCTGCGCGGCGCTAAAGCCGTATGCGGTCGCCAACACGGCGGACAGCGCGATGAAAGAAACGGCGCGTTGCGATAGTATCCAAATGTACATCGCTCTTTCGCTCATTCCTTCCACCCATGTTCTCCCAGGTCTGGCACTTGCTGGTCGCGGGCGATGCGGCCACTTGGCACATCGTCGGCGTGTCGCTGCGCGTCAGCGGCGCCAGCGTGCTGCTCGGTCTGCTGCTGGGCTTGCCGCTGGGTGCGTGGCTGGCGGTGCATGCGTTTACCGGGCGCGGCGTGGTGGTGGCGCTGCTCAACAGCCTGCTCGGGCTGCCTTCGGTCATCGTCGGTCTGCTGGTGTATCTGCTGTTGTCGCGCAGCGGGCCGCTGGGTGAACTGGGGCTGTTGTTTTCCGTGCCGGCCATGGTGCTGGCGCAGACCATACTCACCACGCCGCTGATCGCCGCCGTCACGCGGCAGATCGTTGCCGAATCCTGGCGGCTGCACGGCGACACGCTGCGTTCCTTGCGCCTGGGAGCGCTGCAGCGCGTGCGTTGGCTGCTGTGGGACTGTCGCCATGCCTTACTGGTGGCCGCCCTGGCCGGGTTTGGCCGCGCCGTGTCCGAGGTGGGCGCGGTGATGATTGCAGGCGGCAATATCGAGGGCTACACCCGCACCATGACCACGGCCATCGCGCTGGAAACCAGCAAGGGCGACCTGCCGTTGGCGCTGGCGCTGGGCGCGGTGCTGATGACGCTGGTGCTGGGGGTCAATGCGGCTGCGGCCCTGTTGCGGCAGTATGCGGCGGCGCGCTATGGGGAGGGCGCATGAACGGCTCTTGCGGCGCTGGCGTGGCTTGCGCGGCGCTGTTTCCCATCAGCCTGCAGGGCGTGGGTTTGCGCCGCGGGACGAACTGGGTGCTGCGGGGTCTGGATCTGCAGATCGCGCGCGGCGGCATCACCGCGGTGGTCGGGCCCAATGGATCGGGCAAGACCAGCCTGTTGCGCCTCATCCACGGCCTGGAGCGGCCCACCTGCGGTCGCTTGCTCTTTGCTGGACAGGAGCCGCCGTTGGAGGGCATGGCCTATCCGGGGCAGGCCATGGTGTTTGCACACACGCCCATGCTGCGCGGCACGGTGACGGACAACCTGCGCCTGGCCTTGACCGGGCGCGGATCAGACCCCGGTTTGATCGAGGCCGCGCTGATCCGCGCCGGGCTGCAGAGTCGGGGGCGGCAAAGCGCCGCCAGCCTGTCTTCCGGCCAGCGTCAGCGGCTGGCGCTGGCGCGCGCCTGGATGATGCACCCCGCGCTGCTGCTGCTCGACGAGCCGTGCAGCCATCTCGACCCGCAAGCCAGCGCAGCCATCCTGCAAGACGTGCAGGAACTCGCCGCGCAAGGCATCACCGTGGTGCTCAGCACCCACCGCCCAGAGGAAATCGCGCTGGCGCAGCGCGTGCTGCGGCTGGATCACGGCCAGTTGCAGACTTTTTGCGCACCTCAATCACTCAACCCACAGCGCCTCGGCGCCATTCCCCCAGGAGACTCCGCATGTTCACGCGATTGCATTTGCCATTCATCCGTCTGATCGCCGCTGCGGCGCTCGGACTCGCGTCGCTCGCCGCCGGGGCGCAGACGCCGCCCAGCATCGTCGTCGCCTCGACGACCTCCACCGAGCAATCGGGCCTGTTCGGCCACATCCTGCCGCTATTCACCCGCGCAACAGGCATCGCGGTGAAGGTGGTGGCGGTGGGGACGGGACAGGCGCTGGACATCGGCCGGCGCGGCGATGCCGACGTGGTGTTCGTGCACGATCGCGCTGCGGAAGACCGCTTCGTCGCCGAAGGCTGGGGCGTGGACCGGCGTGACGTGATGTACAACGATTTCGTGCTCGTCGGGCCCAAGTCCGATCCGGCCGGGGTCATGCAAGTCAAGACCTTGTCGGAGGCCTTGCGCCGGATCGCTTCGAGCCAAGCCCTGTTCATTTCGCGCGGGGACAAGAGCGGCACGCATGCCGCGGAGTTGCGCGCGTGGAAGCAGGCCGGAATCGACCCGGTGGCGGAGGGCCGGGGCAAGTGGTACCGCGAAATCGGCGCGGGAATGGGACAGGCGCTCAACACCGCAGCGGCGCTGAACGCCTACACCCTGAGCGACCGCGGCACCTGGCTGGCGTTCAAGAACCGCGGTGACCTGACCATCGTGTTGCAAGGCGACAAGGCGCTGTTCAATCCTTACGGCGTGATGCTGGTCAATCCGGCCAAGCATCCGCAAGTCAAGGCGGCGCAGGGCCGCGCCTTCATCGACTGGATCACTGGCCCGGCAGGCCAGCAGGCGATCGCCGACTACAAAATCGGCGGCGAGCCGCTGTTCTTTCCTGACGCAAAAAGCCAGTAAATCTCAGAGTTCGCGCCGCTTGCGCACCGCATCGGCCAGAACGCGCAACAACGGCACGGTGTCGTCCCAGCCCAGGCAGGCGTCGGTGATGGACACGCCCGGCGTCAGCGGCTGACCCGGCTTGAGATCCTGCCGGCCTTCGCGCAGGTGGCTCTCGACCATCACGCCCAGGATGCGCCGCTCGCCTGCGGCGATGCGCTCGGCGATGCTGGCGGCCACCTCCATCTGCTTGCGCGGCTGCTTGGCCGAATTGGCGTGCGAGCAGTCGATCATCACCTGTTCGCGCTGCCCGGCTTTGGCCAGCGCGGCGCAGGCAGCGTTGACTGATGCGGCGTCGAAGTTCGGCGCCTTGCCGCCGCGCAGGATGACGTGGCAATCCGCATTGCCGCGGGTTTCGAAAATCGCCGCCACGCCCATCTTGGTCATGCCCATGAAGGCATGGCCGCTGGCCGCCGACACCATGGCATCGGCCGCCACCTGCACCCCGCCGTCGGTGCCGTTCTTGAAGCCCACGGGACAACTCAGCCCCGAAGCGAGCTGGCGGTGGCTCTGGCTTTCGGTGGTGCGCGCGCCGATGGCGCCCCAGGCGATCAGGTCGCTGAAATACTGCGGCGACAGCAGATCGAGAAACTCGGTGCCCGCCGGTAAACCCAGCGAATTGATCTCCAGCAGCAACTGGCGCGCGCGCTGCAGACCCTCGTTGATGCGAAAGCTCCCATCCAGCCGCGGGTCGTTGATATAACCCTTCCAGCCCACGGTGGTGCGCGGCTTCTCGAAATACACCCGCATCACCACAATGAGCGCGTCGCTCAGATCGGCCGCCGTGGCTTGCAGGCGGCGCGCATAGTCGATGGCCTGATCGTGATCGTGTATGGAGCATGGCCCGACCACAACCACCAGCCGGTCATCGCGCCCGTGCAGCACATTCGCGACTGCGGCGCGGCCTTGCTCGACCACGGCCTCGATCTGCGGCGTGACCGGCAGTTCTTCCAGCAGCACCGCAGGAGAGATCAAAGCCCGCACCGCCTTGATGCGGGTGTCGTCGATGCGAGTGGTGTCGAGCGTGCCGTCCAGCGCGCCGGCCTCGTGGTCATGGGTGGGATCGTCGATTCGGGGCATGGGTCAATCTTCCGCGAAAAAGTCGGAGTCGATACGTTTGAGTTGATAGGTGGCCGCCACCGAGACGCCGAGATCATGTTCGATCATCAGCTCGGCCAGCCGTGGGCCATCGATCAGCACGACTTTGTGCTGCGGGCTGCGGCGGGCGAACTGTTGCGCGTTGTCGGTGAACAGCCCCGTGGTGATGAACACGCCCTTGTTGGCGCCACGGCTGACCAGGGCGCCCAGAAAGTCGCGCAGTGGCGGCTCACCCACTGAGCCCTGCCAGCGTTTGGCCTGAACGTAGATGGAATCAAGGCCCAGCCGGTCTTCGGCGATCACGCCATCGATGCCGCCATCGCCCGAGCGTCCGACCGCCTGACCCGCTTCGGCATGGCTGCCGCCGTAACCCATCTTCAATAACAGCTTAATCACGACGCCCTCGAAGAAGCCGGGATCGCAACTTTTCAATCGTTCCAGCAACTCGGCGCTCAGCGCTGCATTGGTTTCGTTTGAGATGAGCTTAAAGCGTTCTTCGGGCGGAAGTGTGGGCTCTGTTTCGACAAAATCCACTGCCGATTCAGCGCTAGCGGGCACTTGCTCTTTGCGCCATGCTCGATAGCCTGTTTGCGCCGCGCGGAAATAAGCCTCGGCACCACCGCGCAAGGCAGCGGCTCCAGGCTCTGTGATCTGCCAGACGCCTTTTTCTTTCAAGAGGAATCCCGCCTTGACCGAATCCACCGAAAAGAAATGGAGATACATGCGCCAACGCGGCAGGCCGTTGCTCTCGATAATCTCTTGCGCCCAGTCGTCAAACTCAAGCTGTTGAGCAACTCGGGCGGCCACGTCCCGGCTACGCAGCTTCCCATCAGCTTGCTGCAGCGCCTGCATGGCGGCGAACATGACCCGCGAGCCAAGCGCTTCAGAGCGGGAAAAGAGCTTGCTCATGCAGCCTTACGCTACCGGCTGCGGATTGCGCAGTCGGATGTGCAACTCCTTCAACTGCTTCTCATCCACCGGGCTGGGCGCGTTGGTCAGCAGGCACTGGGCGCGCTGGGTTTTGGGGAAGGCGATGACGTCGCGGATGCTCTGGGCGCCGGTCATCATGGTGACGATGCGGTCCAGGCCGAAGGCGATGCCGCCGTGCGGCGGGGCGCCGTATTGCAGGGCGTCGAGCAGGAAGCCGAATTTGGCGCGGGCCTCGTCGGGGCCGATCTTGAGCGCGGAGAACACCTTGCTCTGCACTTCGGCGCGGTGGATGCGCACCGAGCCGCCGCCGATTTCCCAGCCGTTGAGCACCATGTCGTAGGCCTTGGCGATGCACTTCTCGGGGGCCGTGTCCATCAGTTCTTCATGGCCGTCTTTTGGCGCGGTGAAGGGGTGATGCACGGCGGCCCAGCGCTGGTTGTCCTCGTCGAACTCGAACATGGGGAAATCGACCACCCAGAGCGGCTTCCAGACGTTGTCGAACAGGCCGTGGCTCTTGCCGAAATCACTGTGGCCGATCTTGACCCGCAGGGCGCCGATGGCGTCGGCCACGATCTTGGACTTGTCGGCGCCGAAGAACAGCAGGTCGCCGTTTTGCGCGCCGCTGCGCTGCAGGACGGCGGCAATCGCCGCGTCGTGCAGGTTCTTGACGATGGGCGACTGCAGACCATCGCGGCCCTTGCTCACATCGTTGACCTTGATCCAGGCCAGGCCTTTGGCGCCGTAGATCTTGACGAACTCGGTGTAGGCGTCGATCTCGCTGCGGCTCATCTCTCCGCCGCCGGGCACGCGCAGCGCGACCACGCGGCCACCGGGGGTGGTGGCCGGGCCGGAGAACACCTTGAAGTCCACGTCGGCCATGACGTCGGTGAGTTCGGTGAACTCCATCTTGACGCGCAGATCGGGTTTGTCGGAGCCGAAGCGGCCCATGGCCTCCGCATAAGTCATGACCGGGTAGGGGTTGGCGAGCTCGATGTCGAGCACGTCTTTGAATACGCCGCGGATCATGGTCTCGAACAGATCGCGGATCTCCTGCTCGCTCAGGAAGGAGGTCTCGCAGTCGATCTGGGTGAACTCGGGCTGACGGTCGGCGCGCAGGTCTTCGTCGCGGAAGCACTTGGTGATCTGGTAATAGCGGTCGAAGCCCGCGACCATGAGCATCTGCTTGAACAGTTGCGGCGATTGCGGCAGGGCGAAGAACTCGCCGTCGTGCACGCGGCTGGGCACCAGGTAGTCACGCGCGCCTTCGGGCGTGCTCTTGGTGAGCATTGGGGTTTCGATGTCGATGAAGCCCTGGCCGTCGAGGAAGCGGCGCACCGCCATCGCGACCTTGTAGCGCAGCTTGAGGTTGTGCTGCATCTGCGGACGGCGCAGGTCGAGCACCCGGTGGGTCAGCCGCGTGGTCTCCGATAGATTGTCGTCGTCGAGCTGGAAGGGCGGGGTGACCGAGGCGTTGAGCACGGTGATGTCGTGGCACAGCACCTCGATCTTGCCCGAGGTCATGCCCTCGTTTTCGGTGCCTGCCGGACGCGGCCGCACCAGCCCCTGCACCTGCACGCAGAACTCGTTGCGCAGGCTCTCTGCGGTGGCAAACATGGCGGCGCGGTCGGGGTCGCACACCACCTGCACCAAGCCCTCGCGGTCGCGCAGGTCGATGAAAATCACCCCGCCGTGGTCGCGACGGCGATGCACCCAGCCGCACAGTGAAACAGTTTGCCCCAGTTGGGCTTCGGTCACCTGACCGCAATATTGGCTACGCAGACTCATGTTGGAGAGGTACTTTCGGAAAACGATCCTGCGGCTTCGGCGCGCAGGGGGCAGGAAGGGAAAGGATGGGAGCGCGGGCGCTCAATGCACTTGCGGATTGTTCGGCCCGCCCGGCACGACCACACCCATGGAAATGATGTATTTGAGCGCAGTGTCCACGCTCATCTGCAGCTCGATCACTTCGCTACGCGGAAACATCAGAAAAAAGCCGGAGGTCGGATTGGGTGTGGTGGGGACGTACACACTGACATGATCGCCCTGCAGATGCCCCGCAACCTCGCCGCCCGGCGTACCGGTCATAAAGGCGATGGTCCACGAGCCCTGATGCGGATATTGCACCAGCAGGGCTTTGCGGAAAGCGTTGCCGCTGCTGGAAAACAGCGTGTCCGACACCTGTTTGACGCTGCTGTAAATGGTCTTGACCAGTGGAATGCGCGCCATCAGCCCGTCCCAGCGGGCCAGCCACCACTGCCCCACCATATTGGCCACGGCCAGACCGGTGAGGAAAATGGCCGCCAGCACCAAGACCACGCCCACGCCGGGAATGTTCACCAGTTTGTCCAGCGCCGGGGCTAGGCCGGGCGCCACCGTGCTCAGCGCGCTGACCATGGCCCGGAAGATGCCGTCGAACACGGCCAGCAACTGCCACAGCACCCAGATGGTGATGGTCAGCGGCAGCCAGACCAGCATGCCGGCGATGAAAATACTTTTCAGGCTCATGGAATGAAACAGCCTTCCGGGGCGCGGAAGGCTTGGGGTTGAGTAAGGGGGCAGGGCGGGTGGATCAGAGCCCTGGAGAGAATGAATTTAATGGCAGGCACACGAGGCGCCGCAGGCCGGGGGCGCGGCACTGTCGGAGGAAGACGCTGCAGCCGCTGTCGATGTTGCCGCCGCGCCGCCGCCCTTGAAGTCGGTGGCGTACCAGCCCGAGCCCTTGAGCTGGAAACCCGCCGCGGTGAGCTGTTTGTGCAGCGCAGGCTTGCCGCAATGCGGACAGACGGTCAGCGGGGCATCGGACATTTTTTGCAGCGCGTCTAGGGTGTGGCCGCAGGCATCACATTTGTAAGCGTAGATCGGCATGGTGGAAACCTCGTCAAAATAGGGGCGCCAGGAAAATCGGCGCTTCAAGTCCAGAATTCCCAACTTAAATGGGGGCAAACAGGCGCAGAACAATGGCGGCATTATAAAAATGCCCCGCCTGTCGGGGCGGCAGCGGCCACGCAGCCTCGGCCTTATCTCTCGTTATCCACCGTAGGCGGCGCGATGCTGGCCGGTGCAATACCGGGCGGCGCCAGCGCGGGCGGGGTGAATTGCGGCAGACGGGGTGCGACGCTGGGGAAGCCGATGGTTCCGACCTGAGCGCCCTGCGGATCCATTTTGAGTTCCTCACGCACGCCGTCACGTTCCAGCCAGACCATTTTGTAGCCGGTGGCGCGCAAAATCACGCCCGGTGCGATGGCGTCTCCTACGCCGACGGCGCGGGGCGGTTGGCCGTCGATGCCAATCAGCGCCGAGCCGGTATCGCCCCCGGCAATCACCCCGTACAGCCGAAAGCGGCTGGGCGCGGCGGGTGCGCTGGCCGCGCCCACCGGTGTGGCGCCAAACAGGCGCGCGGCCTGCTGCGCGGCCTGCTCGGGCGACAGCGCGCCGATGAGTTGGGCATCAGCGGGAACCGTTTGCGGCGAGGCGACCAGTCGCAGCATCCAGGTCACTGCCAGCGCTGCGCAGGCGAAGGCGAGAACGACGCTCAGCAGCGCCGCGGCCCGGCGGCTGCTGCGAGTAGAAACGCCACTGGGCGCAGGGAATGAGGGTGAGGTGCGCAACATGAGACACTTATTATCCGCGCAGAACGTGTCTTCGCGCCGTCTTGTTGCAACGAGTCATCAGCAAGGCGGAAAAACCGAGGGCGCGCCCGGCGCTTTTCAAAAGGTGGAAGTCGATGAATGATGGTTTGAAGGAGGTTTCATCCGAGGTGCTGCGCGTGCCCGCGGCCCGTCGCAAAGCGCGCGGTTTCACGCTGATCGAGCTCATGGTGGTGCTGGTCATCATGGGCGTGCTGGCGGCGCTTATCGTGCCCAACATCATGGGCCGCACCGACGAGGCGCGGCAAACGGCCGCCAAGACGGATATCGCCACCATCATGCAGGCGCTCAAGTTGTACAAACTGGATAACGGCATTTACCCCACCCAGCAGCAGGGCTTGCAGGCGTTGGTGGTCAAGCCCACCACGCCGCCGATTCCCAACAACTGGAAGCCCTATCTCGAAAAGCTGCCGACCGATCCGTGGGGCAATCCCTATCAATATCTCAACCCGGGCGTGAAAGGTCCGGTGGATGTGTTCAGCTATGGCGCAGACGGCAAACCCGGCGGAGAAGGGGCAAATGCCGACATTGGCAGCTGGCAATAAGCCCGGCTGCGTCCTGAGGGCAAGGCAGCCGCGCCAGCGGCAAGCGTGGGGGCTTCATTCCCGTGGCTTTACCCTGCTCGAAATGCTGGTGGCGCTGATCATCGTGGGCATGGTCACGGCGATGGCGGCTTTTGCCTTGCCGCCTTCCGAAAATGCGCAGATGCAGCGTGAGGCGCAGCGGCTGTCAGCACTGTTCGATGCCGCACGTCAACACGCCGCCGAAACCGGCGTGCCCCTGGCCTGGGCCAGCGGGCCGAGGGGCTATGCCTTTGTGCAGATCGGGCCGCAGGGTTGGGAGCCGGTGGACTCCGACCTGCTGCGTCCGCGGCTCTGGCCCTGGGTGGGCGGCGGCCGCGAAATTCCCCCGCAGGATTGGCGCGCCGCGCTCGGCGGCGAGCCGCGAGAGGCAGCCTACTCGGCGGGTACGGTGTCGGTGAGTTTGAGCGAGGGTGGGGTGCGCAGTCTGGGCACGCCGCCGAGCTGGTTGCTGTTCGGCTCCGAGCCGGTGGGCGGCCCGGTCCGCCTGGTGCTGTCTGACGGCGCGGAGCGCGACAGCATCGAAACCGACGGCTTCGCGCCTTTTGTGGTCAGTCGCAGCCGATCATGATGTGCGGACCCCTTCGCGTTCCGGCGCCCCCATTGAATAGGTCGGCCCAGCCGCCGGGCCGCCCCAAGGCTGGGCCAGCCCCCTCGGGGGGCAGCGCCGCCGCGTCAGCGGCAAGCGTGGGGGCAAGCTCCCGCGGATTCACCCTGCTCGAAGTGTTGGTGGCTTTGGCGGTGGTGGCCATTGCGCTGCTGGCGGCCATGCGTGCCGCAGGCGGCGTGGCCGACAACGCGCAGCGCTATCGCATGACCGTTCTGGCCGAGCAGTGCGCGCAGAATTTTCTGGTCGATCAACGCCTGAGCAAGACCTTTCTCGCAGTGGGACAGAGCACTAGCGCCTGCACGCAGGCGAATGTGCCGTTCACCGTGGCGGTGGATGTGATGCCCACGCCCAACCCCAACTTCCGCCGCGTGCAGGTCAACGTGCTCGATGCCAGCGGCTGGAGCGCGTGGCAGGTGGTCACCATCATCGGGAATCTGTAAGTGAACCGGGCGCCTGTTTCGGCACAGCGGGGTTTCACCCTGATCGAGCTGCTGGTCGCGGTCACCATTCTCGCGGTGGTGGCGGTGCTGGGCTGGCGCGGGCTCGACGCGGTGGCGCGCAGCCGCGACGACGCCAACCGCGCGTTCACCACCAGTTCGCGTCTGGCCGACGGCATGCAGCAGCTGGGCGACGACCTGCGCCATGCGGTGTCGCAGGGGCCCGGACTGCCTGCGGTGAGCGTGCTCGGCGGCGGGCTGTTCATCGTGCGCCGTCCCGCGCAACCGTTGGGCGGCGATGTGCGCGCCGATGTCGGCGCGGGCGTCGGCCTGCCGCCGAATGCGGGCGAGCTGCAGGTGGTGCGCTGGACGGTGCAGGACGGCGCGCTCAAGCGCAGTGCCAGCGCGCCCACCGATAGCCGCGCCGTCTTGCAGGCGGCCTTGCAAAACTCCACCGCGCCTTTGCTGACCATTCTGCCCGGCGTGGTGAGCATGCAGATTCAGTTCTATCGCTACGCCGGTATCGGGCTGCTGCAGCAATCGGGCGCCTGGGTCAATGCCGGTACGGCGGCCAATGTGGCTAACGCCAGCAGCAACACGCCGGCCGCATCGGCCAGCGCCGCGGCGGCCGTCGCCAACACGCTGGCCGCCAGCGCGACGACCCCGGCGGCCGTGCGCCTGCAACTGCAGTTCGCCGACAAGCTGCTGACGGGCGATTTGCAGCGCGACTTTTTGCTGGATGACCGCGAATGAGCGCTCCGCACGGCCGCTCCGAAGGAGTGCTCAACTCCCTTGGGGAGACGAGCCTAGTGAGGAGGGTAGTCCACTGAGACGCGCGACCAAGTATCAAGCCGGGCATCAAAGCGGCGCGGCGCTGATCACCGCCATGCTGATCGCCGCGCTGGCCGCGGTGATGGTCTCTAGCATGTTCTGGAGCCAGTGGAGTGCCATCGCCCGCGAGCAGACCGCGCGCGAACAGACGCAGGCGCGCTGGATTTTGCGCGGCGCGATCGACTGGGCCCGGCTGATTCTGCGCGAAGACGCCATGACCTCGACGGCCGATTACCTCGGCGAGCCCTGGTCGGTGCCGCTGGCCGAGGCGCGGCTGTCGACCTTTCTCGCCGCGCGCGGGCAAGACAGCGCGGGTCTGCCCGACGCCTGGCTCGAAGGGCGCATCGTCGATGCGCAAAGCCGCTTCAATCTGCGCGATCTGGCCCCGGCCGGGACGATCGATCCGCAGGCGTTACTGGCCTTCCAGCGCCTGTGCGCCGCGTTGCAACTGCCCTCCAATGTGGCGGCCACCATCGCCAATGGTGTGGCGGCGAGCAACCCCATCGGCGCTGCGGCGCTGACCAATGTTGCAAATTCGCCACTGCCGCTGCAGCAATTGCAGGATTTGGCGCGGCTGGGCCCCACCGTGGCGCAGGCCCTGCCCAAGCTCGCCTCTGCCGTCACCCTGCTGCCGCAGGCCACGCCGGTCAACGCCAACACCGCCAGCCCGGAGGTGCTCGCTGCCGTGCTCGGGGTGAGTGCCGATACGGCGCAGGCCTTGGTCGAGGCGCGCAAGCGCGCGTATTTTCGCAATCTGGGCGATATTTCAACCCTGCTGCCGCAAGGCGCAACCGTCAATCCGCAACTGGTGAGCGTGGCCACCGGCTACTTCGACGCCATTGCCCGTGTGCGCATCGACAAGCTGGAATACGCCGAGCGCGCGCTGATTCAGCGGGCCGGGGTGTTCTCGCAGGTGGTGCGCATCCAGCGCGTGCCCCCTTGGTTGGCGGCTACTCCTGACGTCGAACAGGGATCAAACTGATTTGTCTCGCAAAACGCGATTGAAGAATGCATTGCAACATCGCGTATTTCCTGTACCTTTACTGCAACAAAGCCTCTCTACAATCGCCGCCATCATGCAAACCCTGGTTCTCCGCCTGCCGCCCCTGGCTACCGCGCACTCGCTGCCGGAGCTGGAGTACGTGCTGCTGAGCGCCAATGGCAAACTGCAATCGGCCGGTCGGGAGCAGGTTGCGCTGCTTCCGCGTGGCGCCCGGGTGGTGGCCGTGGTCGATGCGCTCGACGCCTCGGTCATGGCAGCGACGCTGCCCGCCATGGCGCCTTCCCGGCTGCAGGCCGCGCTCAACGGGGCGCTCGAAGACCGTCTGCTGCAGGACGCGGGGCAACTGCATTTGAGTGTCGGGCCGCTCGCCGAAGACGGTAGCGTCACGCTGGCCTGTGCGGTGCAAAAGGCCGCGCTGCAGCAGGCGATTGCCGATCTCGCTCAGGCCGGGCAGGAGCCGGAGAAAATCGTTCCCGAAGCCGCCTTGCTGGCACCGGGCGACGCGCTGCTGCAAACTTCAGGGCAAGGCCCGCGTCTGCTGTGGCGCGACCTGCAGGGCGAGGCGGCCTGGTTGCCGCTCATTCTCGCGGCTGACGCCGCCGCGCCGCAGGCGCTGCCGCTGCCCGTCACGCCCGAACATCTTTGGGTGCAAGATCAGGCGCAGCCCCAACTCAGCTGGCTCGATCTGCCGCCCGGACTCACACCGGCCACGCTCAGCGACGCCGGCTGGATGGCGCGGGCAGCGCAGTCGCCGTGGAATCTGCGGCAGTTCGACCTTGCGCCCAAACACGCGCTGTCGCGAGGTTGGGCCGGGGTGATGGAGCAACTCACCACACCCGCCTGGCGACGTGTCGGTGCCCTGCTGGGGCTGCTGGCGGTCGTGCAGTTGGTGGGCATGAACGCCGCCGCGTTCAAACTTTCACGGCAGGAAAGTCAGTTACGGCAAAAGCTCGACGCCACGGCGGCCGAGGCGCTACCCGGTGTGCCCGCCATTCTCGATGCACGCCTGCAGGTGCAGCGCGCGCTCAACGACGCGCGCCTGCGCACCGGCCGTCCCGGAGATGGCGATCTCGACGTGCTCATGGGGCGCGCCAGCGTGGTGGTGCCGCCGGGCATCGTGCCCACGGTGCTGAAATTCAGCCCGGGCCAGTTGCAGCTCAGTCTGCCGGGTGACGCGGCCGCGCAGGCGGCAGCAAGGTGCACTCCGGCCGGCCTGTCCTGCGTGGCGCAGGGCGATGTGCTGAGTGTGACGGGAGCGGCGCAATGAGCGCGACGCAAGGCGGCCGCATGGCGACGTTGTCGGGGCTCTGGTACCGGGGCCTTCCTCAGACGGTGGCGCTCGGGCGTCAGCGCTGGGCTGCCATGTCGCCGCGCGAGCGCGTGCTGATCGGCTCTGCCGCGGTGCTGGTGCTGGTTGCGCTGCTGTGGCTGCTGGCGATCAAACCCGCTTGGCATACCCTGCAAACCGCGCCGCAGCGCATCGTCAGCCTGCAGCAGCAGTTGCAAACCCTGCAGCAGGACGGTCAGCAGATCGCCGCTCTGCGCAGTGCGCCTTCCGCCTCGGCATTCAGTGGCGATTTGCAGGCGGCCATCGTGGCCTGGTTCAAGCGTGTCGATCCGGGCGCCAAGGTTCAGGCGCAGGTGCTGCCGGGCGAGGTGACGCTGGATCTCTCTGCGTTGCGACCGGCCACCCTGGCGGCGCTGGCGCAAACGGCGCGACGCGACTGGTCGGCGCAGGTGGACGGCGCCGATCTCAAGCTCGGCCCGGACGGCGCGCTCAGCGGCACGGTGCATCTGTCGCGGCAAGGATCGGGTGGCGGATGAATGGCCAGCGCACCCAAATCCACCGATCCGGCGCGCGCTGCGGCGTCTTCCGGCAAGCGTTCGTCCAAGTCATCCTCACGCGGGCGTTCATCATCCCGCAAACCGGTCAAACGCCAACGCGCCTTCAGCCGCCGCTGGTTGTGGCTGGCGGCTTTGCTGGGCGTGCTGTGGGCGCTGCTGTGGCAGGCCCCGGCCAGCTGGCTGAGCGCGGCGGTGTGGAAGGCCAGCGGTCAGCACGTCTTGCTCGCTCAGGCGCAAGGCACCTGGCGCGACGGCTCGGCGCTGCTGGTGCTCGAAGGCGGGGCGGGCAGCCGCGGCGCCACCGTGCTGCCCGGCACCTTGCACTGGACTATCGGTCTGGGCAATCTCTGGCGCGGCCGACTGCTGGCGCAGATCGACTGGCCCAAGGTCTCGCCGCAGCCGCTGCAGATCAGCACCCAGCTCGGCTGGTCGCAGACCACCGTGGCGCTGCGCCCGGCAGGGGGCGCGCCGGATGCCCCCTGGCAGGGCATGCTGCCGCTATCGGTGCTCGACGGGCTGGGCACTCCCTGGAATACCGTTGCGCTACGGGGACAGGCGCAATTCACCTTGCGTGGCCTGCTCCTAGAATCGGTCGCTGGGCGGATGCGGATCGGGGGGCAGGTACAGATCGACCTGCCGGATGTGGCATCCCGCCTGAGTGTGGTGGCGCCCATCGGCAGCTATACCCTGAGCATCACCGGGCAGGGCGCCGATGCGCAAGTCGAGTTGCGCAGCGACAAAGGGCCCCTGCTGTTGCAGGGCAAAGGGGTCTGGAACGGTCAGGCCCTGCAGTTTCTCGGCACCGGCCGGGCGGCGCCCGGCAACGAAGCGGCGATGGCGAATTTGCTGTCGCTCCTCGGACGTCGCGAGGGTGACCATGTGCGAATCGCCATTTGAATTCGACTGAATTCGACGACACTCCGACCGCCACAGAACACGACAAGAATCAAGGAACGCCGTGATGCATCCCGACTTGAACCCCAACTCTCATGCCCGCAGCGGGATCAGCCGCAGGATCGGCCGCGCGGTGGCCTTGCTGCTCGTTCCTTTGCTCATGCTGCAACCGGTGATGGCGCAGGCGCCCTCGGGCATGGCGGGCAAGACTGACCAAGCCAAACGTAGCGCCAATGGGGATCTCACCATCAACCTGGTCAACGCCGACATCGCCAGCGCGGTGCAGGCGGTGGCCGCGGCAACCGGGCGCAACTTCATCGTCGATCCGCGGGTGAAGGGCCAGGTCACCCTTCAGTTTGAAAAACCGGTGCCGCCGCAGAAAGTCTTCCAGGCGCTGCTTACGCAGTTGCGCCTGGCCGGGTTTGCCGTGGTGGAGCATGACGGCGTGTTTCAGGTCGTGCCCGAGGCCGACGCCAAGCTGCAGAGCGGGCCGGTGGGCGTCGGGCTGGCGCCTTCTCGCATTCCCGGTCGTGGCGATCAGGTGGTCACGCAGATCTTCCAGTTGCGCAATGCCTCGGCCAGCAGCCTGCTGCCCGTGTTGCGGCCCTTGATCTCGCCCAACAACACCATCAACGTCAGCCCCTCCGGCAATGCGCTGGTCGTGACCGACTATGCCGACAACCTCAAGCGCATCGCGCGCATCATCGCCGCGCTCGACGTGCCCACCGGCACCGAAGTCACCGTCGTACCGCTGACCTACGCGGTGGCCAGCGATCTGGCGCCCACGTTGCAAAAGCTCATCGACATGCAGACGGTCACCTCGAGCGGCCCGGGCACCCCCGGTGTGCAGGCAGCCGTCGCTGGCAGCGGGGCCATGCGCGCAGTCATCCTGCCCGAGTCGGCCAGCAACTCGCTCATCGTGCGGGCCACCAATGGCGCGCAACTCGCCGAGATCGAGCAGATGATCCGCCGCCTCGACCGGCCGCAAAATGATCAGGACAACATCCATGTGGTCTATCTGCGCAATGCCAATGCGGCCGATCTGGCGCGCACCCTGCGCGGGGTGCTGGCCGCGCAAGGCACGGGCAGCGCTGCGGGCGGGCAGTCGCAGACCAAGCCGCAGGGGGGATCGCAGTCGATGAGTGGCGGCAGTAACAACAGCAACTCATCTTCTTACGGGTCGTCCGGCGCCACCAGCCCGGGGCTGGGCCAGGCGCCGGAATTCGCCGCCACCAGCAGCGACTCGACGGTGACCTTGCCGCAGGGCGGCACGGTTTATGCCGACAACTCGCTCAATGCCCTCATCATCAACGCGCCGCAGCCGGTTTACATGCAACTGCGCCGGGTGATCGAGCGGCTCGACGTGCGCCGGGCGCAGGTTTATGTCGAGGCGCTGATCGCCGAGGTCGACGCCAACAAGGCGGCGCAACTCGGTATTCAGTGGCAGGCCATCGCCGGCAGCGCGGGCAATCAGAATGCCATCATCGGCGGCAGCAATTACGGCACTGGCGGCTCGAACATCATCAATCTGCAGGCGGCCATTTCCGGCGGCGGCAGTTCGGCGGCAACGGCGCTCGCCAGCGGTTCGCTGGCCATCCCCAATGGCCTGAACATCGGCATTCTGCACAACGTGGCGGGCATGGCCACGTTGGGTCTGCTGGCGAATTTTCTGCAGACGCAGGACGGCGCCAACATACTTTCCGCGCCCAACCTGATGACCCTCGACAACGAAGAGGCCAAGATCGTCGTCGGCCAGAACGTGCCCTTCGTCACCGGCCAGTATGCGCAAACCGGATCGAGCGCCACCGTCACGCCGTTCCAGACCATCGAGCGCAAAGACGTCGGCCTGACCTTGAAAGTGCGGCCGCAGATCACCGCAGGCGGCGCGATCAAGATGGATGTCTACCAGGAGGTGTCGAGTATTTCCAGCACCACCAACGCGGCGGGCATCATCACCAACAAACGCTCCATCCAGACCGCCGTGCTGGTCAACGACGGCCAGACCATCGTGCTCGGCGGGCTGATGCAGGACAACGTGAGCCAGAACAACAGCAAGATTCCGGGTTTGGGCGACATTCCGGGGCTGGGCGCGCTGTTCCGCTCCAATTCGCGCACGGCACAGAAGACCGATCTGATGGTGTTCCTGCGGCCCATCGTGGTGCGCACTGAAGATCAGGGCAACGCGCTGAGCCAGCAACGCTACGACACCATGCGCGGCATGCAGGACAGGGCGCAACTGCCCGCGCAGTTCGGCATGCCCGAGATGCCGGGGCCGGTGCTGCCGTCCCTTCAAGGCGATACGGGGGCAGCGCCCACGCCCCCCATGTCGCTGGGCGCAGCCAGCAGCGCCGCTGCGGCGCCCTCGCCCTCTACCTCGCCCACGTCCCTCGCCATGCCACCCGCTGCGCCCGGTGCAGCCAATGCCCTGCAGAGCCTTCAGGCGAAGAGCAAGGCTGACGCGACCGTGGTGGAACTCGGTTTTTCGCAGCCCCTGGCCGCCCCGCCCACCGCATTCACCTTGAGCGATCCGATTCGGCTGGTGCTCGATTTTCAGGGCGCCCATTCGCAGCTCAGCAGCAAGAGCCAGAGCTTTGATCTGGGGCCGCTGCAGTCTGCCAGCGTGGTTGATGACCAGGGCAAGACCCGGGTGATTTTCAACCTGACTCAGACCACGCGCTACGTCACCGAGGTGCGGGGCAAGCAACTGCGCGTCATCCTCACGCCGCAGCACTGAACGACCGCTCGCCATGTCCGTGCGTCATCCCTTGCCCTATACCTTCTGCCGCGACCAGGCGGTGCTGGCCGAAGACGACGGCCAGGGCGTCGAACTCTGGATGTGCGAGGCCACGCGGCCCGCGGCGTTGGCCGAGGTGCAGCGCCAGCATGTGCTGTGCGCGGTGCACCGCACCACCGCTGAAGACCTGCAGGCGCGCATCGGCGCGGCCTACGCTGCCCGTGACGGCAGCGCCGCCTCGGTCATCAGCGAAGTGGAGGGCGACGTCGATCTGGGCCGGCTGATGCAGGACATCCCCGCGGTGGAAGACCTGCTCGAAGCCGCCGACGACGCGCCCATCATCCGCATGCTCAATGTGCTGTTCACCCAGGCCGCGCGCGAAGGGGCTTCCGACATTCACATCGAGCCCTATGAAACCGCTTCGGTGGTGCGCTTTCGCGTGGACGGCACGCTGCGCGAAGTGGTGCGGCCCAACAAGGCGCTGCACGGCGCGCTGATTTCGCGCATCAAGATTCTTTCGCAGCTCGACATCGCCGAAAAGCGTCTGCCGCAGGACGGCCGCATCGCCCTGCGCATCGGCGGCCGCACCCTCGATGTGCGCGTGTCCACCCTGCCTTGCGCGCATGGCGAACGCGCCGTGCTGCGCTTGCTCGACAAATCGGCGGCGCGGCTGAATCTGCGCGCCGTGGGTATGGCGCTCGACATGCTCGACCACTTCGATGCCCTCATTCGCGCGCCGCACGGCATCCTGCTGGTCACCGGCCCGACCGGCAGCGGCAAGACCACCACGCTTTACTCGGCGCTGAGCCGACTCGATGCCAGCACCACCAGCATCATGACGGTGGAAGACCCGATCGAGTACGACCTGCCCGGCATCGGCCAGACGCAGGTCAACGCCCGCATCGACCTCACCTTTGCCCGAGCTCTGCGCGCCATCCTGCGGCAAGACCCCGACGTGGTGATGATCGGCGAAATCCGCGATTTCGAAACCGCGCAGATCGCCATTCAGGCCTCGCTCACCGGCCACCTGGTGCTCGCCACTCTGCACACCAACGACTCCGTCTCGGCCGTTACCCGCCTGACCGATATGGGCGTCGAGCCCTTTCTGCTTGCCTCTTCGCTGCTGGGCGTGTTGGCGCAGCGGCTGGTGCGCCAGCTCTGCCCGGCCTGCAAAGTGCCGTCGCCCGACGGCCAGGGTTTCGTGCCCGTGGGTTGCCCCGCGTGCAATCACACCGGCTACACCGGACGCACCGGCGTGTTCGAGCTGTTCGAAGTGGACGACGGTCTGCGCGCCGCCATTCACGCCCGTGCCTCCGAGGCCGAGTTGCGGCGCCTGGCCCAGGCCACGGGGATGCGCAATATGCGCCAGGATGGGCAACGCTATATCGACACCAGCATCACCAGTCTTGCCGAGTTGCTGCGCGTGACGCGTGATTGAATTTCTGCTCCACCATGCCCGCCTACCGTTTCACCGCCCTTGACACCGCAGGCGCCGAACAGTCCGGCGTGCTCGAATCCGACAGCGCCCGCGGCGCCCGTACCCTGTTGCGCAGCCGCGGGCTCATTCCGTTGCAGGTCGAAGGCATTCACGAAGAAGCGGCGCAGGCCAGCGGCCGCCGGTTTGCGCGCCGGGTGTTCAACAACCAGGAACGCACCCTGTTCACCCGCCAGATCGCGGGCCTGTTGGTGTCTGGCCTGCCGGTGGAGAAAGCCCTTGCCGCCCTGGCCGAAGACGCCGACCGCGCCGAAATCGGCAATCTGCTTTCCAACCTCAAAAGCGAAGTCTCCGCCGGACACAGCCTGGGCGACGCGCTGGCTCAGTATCCGCGCGAATTCAAGCCCATCTACCGCGCGCTGGTGAGCGCCGGCGAAGACAGTGGCGACCTGGGTCTGGTGATGGAGCGGCTGTCCGACTACCTCGAAGACCAGCAGGCGCTGCGCGGCAAGCTGGTGCAGGCCTTCGCCTATCCGGCCATCGTGGTGCTGGTGGCCGTCACCGTGGTGGTGCTGCTGCTCACCTACGTCGTGCCGCAGGTGGTCGGCGTGTTTCAGGGCGCGCACCAGAAGTTGCCGCTTCTCACCGTCGGCCTCATCGCCGTGTCCGATTTCATGCGGGCCTGGGGCTGGCTGATTTTGATCGTGCTCGCGGTTGGGGGCGTCGTGTTCGCGCAGGCCATGAAGCTGCCGGGACCGCGTCTGGCATTCGACGCCATGATGCTGCGCAGCCCGCTGTTCGGACGGCTGATCCGCGGCATCAACACCGCGCGTTTCGCCAGCACCTTGGGCATTTTGGGTGCGGCGGGCGTACCCATATTGCGCGCACTGCAGGCCGCTGCAGACACGCTGAGCAACAGCCTGCTCAAGGCCGACGCCGAAGAGGCCATTGCCCTGGTGCGCGAGGGCGCAACGCTTGCACAGTCGCTGGCGCTGCACAAGCGCTTTCCGCCCGTGCTCATCACCTTTATCCGATTGGGCGAGCAAACCGGCACGCTGCCGCAGATGCTCGACCGCGCCGCCGTGCAGCATGCGCAGGAAGTGCAGCGCCGCGCCATGACCCTGACCACCATTCTGGAGCCGCTGCTCATTCTGGTCATGGGCGGCATGGTGCTGCTCATCGTGCTGGCCGTGATGATGCCCATCATCCAGATGAACAACCTGGTGAAATAAGTCATGCCTGCCGATTTGAACGACCGCCTGGTCGTGGCGATTTCCTCCCGCGCCCTGTTCGATTTCGAGGAGGAGAACCGCGTGTTCGAGCAGGCCGACGACGCCGCCTACATGCGGCTGCAGCTCGACCGGCTGGAGCGCCCGGCGCATCCCGGCGTGGCGTTCCAACTGGTACGCAAGCTGCTGGCCTTCAACACCAGCGACGCCCAGCGCGACCGGGTGGAAGTGGTGCTGCTGTCGCGTAACGACCCGGTGTCCGGGTTGCGGGTGTTCAATTCCGCCAAACACCACGGCACGCCCATCGAGCGCGGCGTATTCACGCGGGGCCGCGCGCCCTATCAATATCTACACGCTTTGCAGGCCCATCTGTTTCTGTCGGCCGAGCCAGACGATGTTCGCGCTGCGCTGCACGCCGGGTATCCGGCGGCGCAGGTTTACCCCGAGTCGGCGCGTGCGTCCGAGGCGCATCCCGATGAAGTGCGCATCGCCTTCGACGGTGACGCGGTGCTGTTCTCCGACGAAGCCGAGCGCGTCTTCCAGACCGAAGGTCTGCCCGCTTTCCAGCAGCACGAAGCCCGCAAGGCCGCGCTGCCGCTGCCGCCAGGCCCATTCAAGCCCCTGCTCGAAGCCCTGCACCGCCTGCAAAAGGCCAGCGCCGATGGCTCCACCCCCATGCGTCTGCGCACCGCGCTGGTCACCGCGCGCAGCGCTCCGGCGCACGAGCGCGCCGTCCGCACCCTGATGCACTGGAACATCACCATCGATGAAGCCATGTTTCTTGGCGGGCTGGATAAGGGGCCGTTCCTGCGCGAATTTCAGCCCGATTTTTTCTTCGACGACCAAGCGGGACATGTGCAATCCGCCGCGCGTCATGTGCCCTCGGGGCAGGTGCACGCCGAAGTCACGCGCAAGTCCTGAAGACCGCTCGGCCCGTGCGGCCGCCGCCTGAAAAAAAGTCGCGGCGCCTCTACCATGCCAAGCTCTGTCACTCGCTGACGACACCCCGAAGGAGACTCGCATGGCCACCACCCATCTGCAGGGCAACCCCGTTCCCACCAGCGGCGAATTGCCCGCCAAAGGCAGCAAAGCCCCCGACTTCCGCCTGACCGACAAAGACCTGGCCGACCGCACCTTGGCCGACTTCGCGGGCAAGCGCAAGGTGCTCAACATCTTCCCGTCCATCGACACCCCGACCTGCGCGCAATCTGTGCGCACCTTCAACGCTCGCGCCAGCGACAAGCCCGACACCGTGGTGCTGTGTATCTCGGCCGATCTGCCGTTTGCCCAGGCCCGCTTCTGCGGCGCCGAAGGGCTGGACAAGGTGGTCAACCTCTCGGAAATGCGTGACCGCAGTTTCGCCCAGGCCTACGGCGTGGGCATCGCTGGCGGCCCGCTTGCCGGGCTGTGCGCCCGCGCCGTGGTTGTGCTCGACAAGGACAACACCGTACTGCACACCGAGCTGGTGAACGAAATCGCCCACGAGCCCAACTACGACGCGGCGTTGGCGGCGCTGTAAGGCAGCCGACTCCGCGTGGCGTGTGTTTGCCGCGCGGAGTTTCTAGAATGGTTCTTTTATTCTGCGGAGACAACACATCATGGTCATGCCCACATCCATGTCGGATCGCGACGGAAAAATCTGGATGGACGGCCAGTTGGTGGAGTGGCGTGATGCCAAAGTCCACGTTCTGACCCACACCCTGCACTACGGCTGCGGCGCCTTCGAGGGCGTGCGGGCTTACAAGACCGACAAGGGCACGGCCATCTTCCGCCTGCGCGATCACACCGAGCGCCTGTTCAACAGCGCCAAGATTCTGCGCATGGAGATTCCTTTCACCATCGAGCAGGCTATGCAAGCCCAGATCGACGTGGTCAAGGCCAACGGTTTCGACTCCTGCTACGTCCGTCCGCTGACCTGGATCGGCGACAAGAAGCTGGGCGTTTCGCCGCGCGGCAACACCATTCATCTGATGATCGCAGCGTGGCCGTGGGGCGCCTATCTCGGCGAAGAGGGGCTCAAGCGCGGCATTCGCGTCAAGACCAGTAGTTACACCCGCCACCATGTGAACATCACCATGTGCAACGCCAAGGCGGTGAGCAATTACACCAACTCCATTCTGGCGAATCTGGAGGTCACGGGCGACGGCTACGACGAAGCGCTGCTGCTCGACCCGCAGGGCTTTGTGAGCGAGGGCGCGGGCGAGAATATTTTCGTCGTGCGCGAAGGCGTGCTCTACACCCCCGATCTTTCTTCGGGCGCGCTCAACGGCATCACGCGCAAAACCGTGTTCGCCATCTGCGAAGACCTTGGCCTGACCATCAAGGAAAAGCGCATCACCCGCGACGAGGTTTACATCGCCGACGAAGCCTTCTTTACCGGCACGGCGGCCGAGGTCACCCCCATCCGCGAGCTCGACGGCATCACCCTCGGCCCCGGGTATCGCGGCCCGATCACCGAGCGCATCCAGAATGCTTTCTTCGACATTGTCGGCGGCCGCAATCCCAAGTACGCAGGCTGGCTGTCTGCGGTTTGACGACGCAATCCCTCACTGATCGAGACCCGCCTATGAGCGCCATTCCCAAGCCCGACATGCCCGTGGTCGAACTCAAGGCCAAGGATCTGCCGGCCTACTGTCCCAATCCCAGTATGCCGATCTGGAGCGGCCATCCGCGCGTATTCATCGACGTGACGCACGGCGAAGCGGCCTGCCCTTACTGCGGCACCCGCTACCGTCTGGCCGAAGGCGAAGTGGTGCACGGCCATTGAGTGCACGTCCGGCATGACCCGTGTTCTGCTGATCGCCCCGCAGTGGATCGGCGACGCGGTGATGGCCCAGCCCTTGGTGGCTTTGCTGACCGCCCGAGGCGAAGAGATTAGCGCGCTAGGGCTGCCCGGCGTGGCTCCGGTATTGCGGGCCATGCCGGGGGTGAGCGAGGTCATCGAGGCGCCGTTCGCGCATGGTCAGCTCGATTTCGCGCTACGCAGGCGCATCGCAAAGCCATTGCGTGGTGCGGGTTTCCAGCGGGCCTACATCCTCGGCAACAACCTCAAGTCGCGCCTGGTGCCGTGGCTGGCACGCATACCGCAGCGCATTGGCTATACCGGCGAAGCGCGCGGGCTGCTGCTGACCGATCGGGTTGAGGCTGACGAGCCGGCTCGGTTGAGGCCAGTCTCCGAGCCAATGGCGCTGTCGCCCGTGTCCTGCCGCGTTCCCCGGCCGCAGAGTCAGGGCCGACCGGACATGCGCCAACATTACGCCGCGCTGGCGCAGGTTGACGGCGCGTCCAGCCCGGTTTCGATTCCAGAGCCGACCCTGCACATTTCTCCCGACGAGGCCGAGGCGGCGCGCCGCCGGTTCGGTCTGCCGCCGCGCTGGATTGCCCTCTGCCCCGGCGCGGAATACGGCCCGGCCAAGCAATGGCCGGTCGCGCACTATGCCGTCCTGGCCATCCAGGCGCAACAAGCCGGTTATGCCGTTGCCGTGCTTGGCGCCCCGCGGGATGCTGCGGCCGGAGCCGAGATTGCCACGCAGGCGCCGGGCAGCGTGAATCTTTGCGGCGCTACGCGGCTGGCAGACGCCATTGCCTTGCTTGCCAGTTGCAGCGGTGCGGTGAGTAACGATTCCGGTTTGATGCATGTGGCCGCCGCACTGCAGCGCCCGACCGTGGGGGTGTACGGCTCGACCGATCCGCGCCACACGCCTCCTGCGGCGCATCACAGTGCAACGCTCTGGCTGCACCTCGATTGCAGTCCGTGTTTTCAACGGACCTGTCCGCTGGGGCATCTGGACTGCCTCAATCACATCACGCCCGATGCGGTCTGGCGTGAGCTGGCGCGACTGATGTCTGCTGCCGCACCCCATTGAGCGCTCAGGCGCTCAATGCCAGAGCATCACAACCGCAATCGCAATCCAGCCCAGCGTAAAGTTGAGCACCACCAAGGGGTGAATCTGCTCCAGCGCGCGGCCCAGCGCGGGCCAGTCCTGCCTAGAGGCGGCCTGGCGCGCGCGGCGGTACGGTGCAAAGTAAATGTGCGCAAAGACCGCCATCATCACCAGACCGATGCCCAGCATCGCATGCCAGCCCGCGGGCGCCTGGGCGAAACCGACCTGCAGCATGATGATCAGTCCCGAAATCAAAATCACCGCGATGCTGAGCCAGACGAGAGGGAAGAAGCGCTGCAGTGTCGCCAGAATGAACTGCGGGCGCACAGGCGGTTGAAGCAGGGCGAAAACGGCGGGCCGCATGGCAAACAGAATGAACGCCATACCACCCATCCAGATCACTGCGGCGACAAGATGTAAAAAGACCAGCAGAGCCGTCATGAAAGTTCCCGAAATTGGATGAAATGCGCGCTTGCACAAATTGAGGTCAGTGGCGACGCGGCTGTCAAGCGAAATGACAGAACGTTGACTCGACACAATGTTAGATGCAGCCGCACGAAAAAAGCTGGTGCTGTATCGACTTTCCCCTATACTTTCGCCGTTTGACCTTCACGCCAATTGTTACCCGTCGCAACAACCGCCGCCGCAATCCGCAGCGGGCTGCGCAGATTGGTGGAAGCGTTTTAACCCAAGTTCAACTCGTGGACTGCCGATACGGCCGTCCACAAAGCTGACCAGAGTGTTTTTGCCTTGAACCCAACTGTGCCATCCATCGACCCTTGGAAAGACGAGCAAGACGTGCCGTCGGCTGCGCCCATGACGCGCGCCGAAGTGCAGAGCTTGCTTCTGCGCAAGCCGCAGGTGTCCGTTTGGCGCGTGGTGGCGCTGCAGGCCGCGGTCGGCCTGGCCGTGGCCTTGGTGAGCGGGTTTTTTGCGGCGGGCAAGCTCTCGGTCGTGTGGTCTGCCCTGTATGGCGCGGCCATCATCGCCGTGCCCTCTGCGCTGTTTGCCCTATCCATTCAGCTCTGGCTGTCCAAATTGAAGCCCGGCGTGGCGGTTTACGGTTTTGCGCTGGGTGAGTTGTTGAAAATCGGTTTGACCATCGTGCTTCTGTTTTTTGCGCCGCGCATCGTGCAGCCCCTCAGTTGGGCCGCGATGCTGATCGCCGTCGTCGTGACCTTGCAGGTGTACTGGGTCGCCCTGATTCTGCGCGGCAAGAAATCGAGTTGCGCAGCCTGATCCATTCCAGTCGTGCCGCGCAGGCGGCCCTCCTCAAAATAGTCGACCATGTCCGCAGAACAACACACCATCACCGCAGGCGAGTACATCGTTCACCACCTGACGCAATGGACCAGTGGTCCGCGTACCGGGGTGGTTGACTTTGGCATCGTCGACATCGATTCCCTTTTCTTCTCCGTGCTGCTGGGCGTGATTGCGTGCTACGTGCTGTGGCGCGTCGCAAAAAACATGACCAGCGGCAAGCCGGGCAGGCTTCAGGCTGCGGTCGAATTTCTGGTTGAGTTCGTGGACGAGCAGGCGCGCGGCATTGTGCGCAATGCCAAGTCGCGCGAATTCGTGGCTCCGCTGGCGTTCATCTCGTTCGTCTGGATCGTGATGATGAACCTCATGGATCTGCTGCCCGTCGACCTGTTGCCCCGCCTCTGGCAAACCGCGGGCGCAGCGACCGGCCACGACCCGGAGCATATGTATTTGCGTGTGGTGCCTACGGCCGACCTGTCGATCGCCCTGGGCATGTCGATCACCATTTTGTTGCTGAGTCTGTACTACGGCATCAAGATCAAGGGCATCGGCGGTTGGGTGCATGAATTGTTCACCGCTCCGTTTGGCAACCACTTTCTGCTCTGGCCGCTGAACTTCGCCATGCAGTTGCTCGAATATTTGGCGAAAACCCTCTCGCATGGCATGCGGTTGTTCGGCAACCTTTACGACGAGGAAATTCTGTTCATGATCATCGCGCTCATGGGGGCTGCCGGCCTGAGCAGCTTGACGGGTTGGGCACTGTTCTTCGGCAACATCGCAGCCGGTCTGGCCTGGTCGATCTTCAGTCTGCTGGTCATCGTGCTGCAGGGTTTCATTTTCATGATGCTGACCCTGGTTTACATCGGTCAGGCGCATGATCACCATTGATCGGTTTTGATTAGTTTCGTTTTTTTCTGATTTCTTTTTTCTTCACCACTTCAACTCACTAGGAGCAAGCATGGAACACGTTCTCGGATATGTCGCACTGGCCGCAGGTCTGATCATTGGTCTGGGCGCCAACGGCGCTTGTATCGGCATCGGCATCATGGGCAGCAACGGTCTGATCGACGCGGCCTTCCTGATCGGTGTCGGTCTGGCCATGATGTTCACCTTCGCCAACCCGTTCGTTCTGAAGTAAGCCACGCTTGACTCCAGCAACGATCTGTTCACCCATCTGAAGCAAAGGTTAGCGCCATGCATCTGGACGCAACACTCATTGCGCAGATCATCGTTTTCTTGCTGCTGGCGTGGTTCACGAAGAAATTCGTGTGGCCCCCCATCACCAAGGCCCTCGATGAACGCGCAACAAAAATCGCCGACGGTCTGGCTGCCGCCGATCGCGCCAAGTCTGAACTCGCCTCGGCCAATCGCAAGGTCGAGGAAGAACTTGCCCGCTCGCATCAAGAGAGCGCGGGACGCTTGGCTGACGCCGAGCGTCGTGCGCAGGCCGTGATCGAAGAGGCGCGCAAGAAGGCCGAGGAGGTCGCAGCCAACATCGTGGCGCAGGCCAAGTCAGAGGCTGATCAGCAAGCGGTCAAGGCGCGCGAGCAATTGCGTGACCAGGTGGCAGCGCTGGCAGTCAAGGGTGCCGAGGCCATTCTGCATCGCGAGATCAATCCGCAGGTGCATGCCGATCTGCTGAACCGGCTCAAGGCCGAGCTGTAATCGGAGTGCGCCATGGCTGAACTCGCCACTATTGCCCGTCCTTACGCCGAAGCCGCTTTTGCCGCTGTGCGCGAATCCGGTACTCCGCCCGCGCAAGCGGCAGACGCCTTGGACCAGATCGCTCAGATTGCTGCCGATCCCGCTTTGCGCGAGGTGATGGGTAGTCCGAAAGTTTCCGCACGGCAACTTGCTGATCTGGTTCTGGGTGCTCTGCCGGGAACCGTTGCTCCGGTGCTGAAAAATCTGGTCGAGATGCTCGCCGAAAACCGGCGTTTCGCCGCAGTCGGGCAGATCGCCGAGCAGTTCCGTGTGCTCAAGGACGAGGCCGAAGGCAAGGTCGAGGCCGTGGTGTCCAGTGCGTTCCCGCTGGAAGGCGAGGCGCTCGACAGCTTGCTGCAGGCGCTCGAACGCAAATACGGCCGCAAGCTGCACGCCACTGTGGAAATCGATCCGTCGCTCATCGGGGGGGTGCGTGTCGCTGTAGGCGACGAAGTGCTCGACACCTCGGTTCGCGCCCGGCTGGAGCAGATGAAAGTCGCTCTCACCGCTTAAAGTCTTAGAGGCTCCAATGCAACTCAATCCCGCAGAAATTTCCGAACTCATCAAGAGCCGCATCGAAGGTCTGGGCGCCAGCGCCAATATCCGCAACGAGGGCACGGTCGTGTCCCTCACCGACGGTATTGCGCGGGTGCACGGGCTGTCCGACGTGATGCAGGGCGAAATGCTCGAATTCCCGAACAACACCTTTGGCCTGGCGCTCAACCTCGAGCGTGATTCGGTCGGGGTGGTGATTCTGGGCCCTTACGAGCAAATCTCAGAAGGTGACACCGTCAAGTGCACCGGCGAGATTCTTTCCGTGCCCGTCGGCCCCGAGCTCATCGGCCGCGTGGTCAACACCCTGGGTGTGCCCATCGACGGCAAGGGGCCGGTGGAAACCAAGCAACTCGATCCGATCGAAAAGATCGCCCCTGGTGTGATCTGGCGCCAATCCGTGTCGCAGCCGGTGCAGACGGGTATCAAGGCGATCGACGCCATGGTGCCCGTCGGTCGCGGCCAGCGCGAGCTGATCATCGGCGACCGCCAGACCGGCAAGACGGCCGTGGCCGTCGACTCGATCATCAGCCAGAAGGGCAAAGACCTGATCTGTATCTACGTGGCGATCGGCCAGAAGGCGTCGACCATCGCCAACGTGGTGCGCAAGCTGCAAGAGTTCGGCGCGATGGAATACACCATCGTCGTCGCGGCCTCCGCCTCGGACTCAGCCGCCATGCAGTACCTGGCGCCTTACGCCGGCTGCACCATGGGCGAATACTTCCGCGACCGCGGTCAGGATGCGCTGGTGATCTATGACGATCTGACCAAGCAGGCCTGGGCCTATCGCCAGATCTCGCTGCTGCTGCGCCGTCCGCCGGGCCGTGAAGCCTACCCTGGCGACGTGTTCTACCTGCACAGCCGCCTGCTGGAACGCGCCGCCCGCGTCAGCGAAGCGTATGTCGAGAAGTTCACCAACGGCGCGGTCAAGGGCAAGACGGGTTCGCTCACCGCCTTGCCCATCATCGAAACCCAGGCTGGCGACGTGTCCGCTTTCGTGCCGACCAATGTGATTTCGATTACCGACGGCCAGATCTTCCTCGAAACCGATCTGTTCAACGCCGGTGTGCGTCCCGCCATCAACGCGGGTGTGTCGGTATCGCGGGTGGGTGGTGCGGCGCAGACCAAGATCATCAAGAAGCTCTCGGGCGGTATTCGTACCGATTTGGCCCAGTACCGTGAACTGGCTGCGTTCGCGCAGTTTGCTTCCGACCTGGACGAAGCGACCCGCAAGCAGCTCGAGCGCGGCCGCCGAGTGGTCGAATTGCTGAAGCAGCCTCAGTATCAGCCGGCGCAGGTCTGGCAGATGGCGGCATCGCTCTACGCGGTGAACAACGGCTATCTTGACGACATCGAAGTCAAGCAGGTTCTGCCGTTTGAAAAGGGCCTGCACGATCATCTGCAGACCAAGCACGCCGCCTTGGTGCAAAGCATCGAATCTTCCAAGGACCTGTCCAAGGATGATGAAGCCAAGCTCAAGGAAGCGATCGCCGAATTCAAGAAAAACGGTGCGTACTAATTCATTCCACGAAAACGGACGGAGCTGGGCAAGGATGTTTTCGCCCAGACTGACCCAGGAGTAATTCAATGGCTGGAATGAAAGAAGTACGCGTCAAGATCAAGAGCGTGCAAAACACGCGCAAGATCACCAAGGCGATGGAAATGGTGGCGGCCTCCAAGATGCGCAAGGCGCAGGAGCGCATGCGCGCTGCGCGTCCGTATGGAGACACGGTGCGTGTCATCGCGGGTCACCTGCGACAGGCGAATCCGGAATACACCCATCCTTTCCTGATCAAACGTGAGCCGATCAAGCGCGTGGGTTTGATTTTGGTGACCACTGACAAGGGGCTGTGCGGAGGGCTGAACACCAATATCACCCGCATGGCTCTGGGCAAAATCAAGGAATGGCAGGCCGATGGCGTGCAGATCGAATGCTGCGCTATTGGCAACAAGGGCCTGCAATTCCTGCAGCGTTTAGGCATGAATCTCACGTCGCACGCGGTACAGCTTGGCGACAAGCCGCACCTTGAAAAGTTGATCGGCCCCGTAAAAATCATGCTCGACGCCTACCAAGACGGCAAACTCGACGCGGTGTATCTGGGCTTCAGCCGCTTCGTCAACACCATGAAGCAGGCGCCGGAAATCGAGCCGCTCGTACCGCTCCCCGCGCACGCGCTGACGGCCAAGGCTGGAGATGAAAAGTCCCATAGCTGGGATTACATCTACGAGCCCGACGCCAAGCCGGTGATCGATGCGCTGTTGGTGCGCTATATCGAGGCACTGATTTATCAGGCGGTGGCAGAGAACATGGCGTGCGAGCAGTCCGCCCGCATGGTGGCGATGAAGTCCGCCTCGGACAACGCCAAGAGCGTGATCGGTGAGTTGCAGCTCGTCTACAACAAGAGCCGACAGGCAGCCATTACCAAAGAACTTTCGGAAATCGTGAGCGGAGCCGCCGCGGTGTGAACCCCGGCTAACCGAATTGAAACCATTGGAGAGCAATATGACGACGGCTCAAGCGCAAGGCAAAATCGTTCAGTGCATCGGCGCTGTGATCGATATCGAATTTCCCCGCAATGCCATTCCCAAGGTGTACGACGCCTTGGTGCTGGCGGACAACAACGCCAGCAGTCTGGCAGAAAGCGGCCTCACTTTCGAGGTACAGCAGCAGATCGGCGACGGCGTGGTGCGCACCATTGCCATGGGCTCCAGCGATGGCCTGCGTCGGGGCATGCTGGTCAACAACACCGGCCATTCCATTCAGGTCCCGGTGGGGCCGGCGGTGCTGGGTCGCATCATGGACGTGCTGGGCCGCCCCATCGACGAAGCCGGCCCCATCGCCACCGACGAGCGCCGCTCGATTCACCAGTCCGCGCCGAAGTTCGATGATCTTTCGCCCTCGGTCGATCTGCTCGAAACCGGCATCAAGGTGATCGACTTGGTCTGCCCGTTCGCCAAGGGCGGCAAGGTCGGCCTGTTCGGCGGCGCCGGCGTGGGCAAGACCGTGAACATGATGGAGCTCATCAACAACATCGCCAAGCAGCACAGCGGCCTGTCGGTATTCGCCGGTGTGGGTGAGCGCACCCGCGAAGGCAATGACTTCTATCACGAAATGAAGGACTCCAACGTCCTCGACAAGGTGGGCATGGTGTTCGGTCAGATGAACGAACCCCCGGGCAACCGCCTGCGTGTGGCGCTGACCGGCCTGACCATGGCCGAGCGCTTCCGCGATGAGGGCCGTGACATTCTGTTCTTTGTGGACAACATCTACCGCTACACCCTGGCCGGTACCGAAGTGTCCGCGCTGCTGGGTCGTATGCCGTCTGCCGTGGGCTACCAGCCGACCCTGGCGGAAGAAATGGGCGTGCTGCAGGAACGCATCACCTCGACCAAGACCGGTTCGA